>NZ_JAKWFL010000019.1:0-19339 GCF_029522095.1 Priestia sp. Y58 | reverse complement strand
CAAGATGAGATTTCCCATAGCGCAAGCTAGTAAGATCCCTGAAAGATGATCAGGTTGATAGGTCAGAGGTGGAAGCGTGGCGACATGTGTAGCTGACTGATACTAATCGATCGAGGACTTAACCAAAATTTTAAAAGCGTAAGCTTTACTCAGCAAACTGTTACCTAGTTTTGAGAGAACAATCTCATATAAATGTCTAGTGATAATGGCAAAGAGGTCACACCCGTTCCCATACCGAACACGGAAGTTAAGCTCTTTAGCGCCGATGGTAGTTGGGACTTTGTCCCTGTGAGAGTAGGACATCGCTAGGCATTTTTATTTTGCTTTTTTTATCATCGCGGGGTGGAGCAGTTCGGTAGCTCGTCGGGCTCATAACCCGAAGGTCGCAGGTTCAAATCCTGTCCCCGCAACCAACATGGTCCCGTGGTGTAGCGGTTAACATGCCTGCCTGTCACGCAGGAGATCGCGGGTTCGATTCCCGTCGGGACCGCCATGTTTTAGAAACGAAACAATGTGTTTCGTCTTTTTTATTGTTTGAACCATTTTTATATAAAACTTTACCGTCCTTAGGAGCAATCCTAAGGAATTTTTTATATACAAAGAAATTTCTTCATAGAATTGTGATGTTAAAGATTGTTGGATTTCTTACTGGATATGTATAGTCCACAACGTTTACAATATATATATACAGATTGAAATGAGGTTCTGAATGAATGACAGAGATTAACGAATTTACGTTTATGTCTACGTCTCCTGATGAAACTAATCAGCTGGCTGCTCGTCTAGCAACTTTATTAGAAGCTGGTGACGTGCTGCTGCTTGAAGGCGATTTGGGAGCTGGAAAGACAACATTCACAAAAAGTTTAGCTAAAGGATTAGGAATTGAACGCAATGTGAATAGCCCGACATTTACGATCATTAAAGAATACAAAAGCGGTCGCCTTCCTCTTTATCATATGGATGTGTACCGTCTAGGGGATGAATTTGAAGACCTAGGGTTTGATGAGTATTTTGAAGGAGATGGCGTGACGGTCGTGGAGTGGGCTCATCTGATTGAAGAGCAGCTTCCTAATGAATATATTCAAATCAATATTTACCATGAAAACGAAACGACTCGTAAAATCCTTGTAAAAGCGATAGGCAGTCGGTACGTTGAAATATGTAAGGAGCTTTTTAAAAGATGAAAATGTTAGCCATTGATACATCCAATTTTGTCATGGGTGTTGCTGTCGTTGAAGAAAACAAAGTAATTGGAGAAATTATTACGAATCTAAAAAAGAACCACTCTGTTCGTGTGATGAACGCTGTGGAATCTTTGTTAAAGGATTGTGATATTGCGCCAAGCGAGCTAGACCGTATTGTAGTGGCACACGGTCCAGGATCTTATACAGGTGTACGCATTGGCGTTACCATTGCTAAGACACTTGCTTGGACTTTAAATATTCCTTTAATAGGTGTATCTAGCCTTGAGGCACTAGCAGCAAACGGTCGCTATTTTGATGGATATATTGCTCCGTTATTTGATGCGCGCCGTCAACAGCTTTATACAGGACTATACGAATGGAATAACGAACGAGGTCTTCTAGAAGTTGAAAGTGATCGACTTGTTATTAATAAAGACTGGGCGGAACATTTAAAGTCATACAACAAACCTATTTTATTCATAGGCAATGATCTTCCTATGCATGAAGAGGCGTTAAAAGAAGTGTTGGGTGAACAAGCTGTATTTGCCCATGTTCAGCAGTTTAATCCAAGACCAAGTGAATTGGCTTTCTTAGGAATGAAGAAAGAGCCGCAGTCTGTGCATACTTTTGTTCCGAACTACATTCGTTTAGCTGAAGCCGAAGCCAACTGGCTTGCTTCACAGCAAAAAGGATAAAAGAAGGTATAAACATGAAACTAACAATTAAGTTTCGTTTAATGGAAGTTAAAGATATTGATCAAGTAGTGAAAATCGAAGAGAAGTCTTTTACGACACCTTGGAGTTCAGAAGCGTTTCAAAATGAGTTAACCAATAATCAATTTTCAACTTACATTGTGATGGAAGAAGGAGAAAATATTATTGGGTATTGCGGAACGTGGATTGTTATCGACGAAGCACATGTAACCAACATTGCGCTATTGCCAGACTACCGAGGTAAGGGACTCGGTGAATTGCTGCTGCGCAACGTAATGGACGTTCTTCGAAAACTAGGTGCTACGTCAATGACATTAGAAGTTAGGGTATCTAATCATATTGCACAATCATTGTATCAAAAGCTAGGTTTTAAACCTGGAGGTATTCGTAAGAATTATTATTCTGATAACAATGAGGATGCATTAGTTATGTGGGTGAATTTATGAGTGAAAATCAATTAATTTTAGCATTAGAAACAAGCTGTGATGAGACAGCAGCAGCCGTGATTCGAAACGGTCATGAAATTGTAGCCAATGTGGTGGCCTCTCAAATAGAAAGTCATAAACGATTTGGCGGTGTCGTACCAGAAATTGCATCTCGTCATCATGTGGAACAAATTACGGTGGTAGTTGAAGAAACTTTAAATCAAGCGAACTTGACGTTTGCAGATATTGATGCAATAGCTGTAACGGAAGGACCAGGGCTTGTGGGAGCACTTCTTATTGGCGTAAATGCAGCCAAAGCGCTAGCATTTGCACATCAAAAGCCATTAATTGGTGTTCATCATATTGCAGGACATATTTATGCGAATCAGCTAATCAAAAAATTAGAGTTCCCCCTTTTATCGCTAGTTGTATCTGGAGGGCATACGGAGCTTGTATACATGGAAAGTCACGGCCAGTTTAAAGTGATTGGTGAAACGAGAGATGATGCAGCAGGAGAAGCCTACGATAAAGTAGCCCGCACGTTAAACCTTCCATATCCAGGCGGACCGCATATCGACCGCCTTGCACATGAGGGAGAGCCATTAATTGATTTGCCGCGTGCTTGGCTAGAAGAAGGATCCTATGATTTTAGTTTCAGTGGGTTAAAATCAGCAGTTATTAACACTGTCCACAACGCGAAGCAAAAAGGTGAAGAAATTCTTCCACAAACGCTTGCTGCTAGCTTTCAAGCGAGTGTTATTGATGTGTTAGTAACTAAAACCGTTAAAGCTGCAAAGGAATATAACGTTAAGCAAGTGTTAGTAGCAGGAGGAGTGGCTGCTAATAAAGGACTTAGAGCAGCGCTAGAAGAGGCATTTGCACCATTATCAAACATTGAACTTATTATCCCGCCGCTATCTCTATGCACGGATAATGCCGCAATGATTGGAGCAGCAGCAAGTGTACGATTTGCTCAAGGAAAACGTTCAGATATGTCATTAAACGCAAACCCCGGTTTAGACTTGGAAGAGTAAGAGACGAATGAGATTTAGTTCTCATTCGTCTTTTTTTGTGGATAAAAATAATTTATCAACAATATTCAATAAATTTAGAATTAACTGTGGATAATTATGTGGAAAAGTCCGTGCACTCAGTACACGGACCTGTTATTAACAAGTTTTAATTATGAAAATCAGACAGATATCCACTATTTATTCACAGAGTGGATAAAGCTTGTTCTAAAGCGTACGAACGAGTAAATAGGATGAATAAATACGAAAAAATATAGACTATTCTTCTAGAAGAAGCTGTAATTCTTCCCACTCTTCCATTAATGTGGATAACTGTGAAGAAATTTTTTCGTTTTCACCATTTAATCTTGATACTTCTTCGTGGTTTTGATAAATTTCAGGGTCACAAAGAAGTTCTTCATTCTCTGCTTGTGCGGCTTCTAATTTGTTTACTTCAGTTTCAATTTCTTCAATGCGGCGCGTTCGCTGCCTCATCAATTTCTTTTGTTCTTTATCTTGTTTATAGGACTGTTTATCTACTTTTACCGTGCGTTCTTCGTTTGCTTTTATATTTTCTAATTCTTTGATTTCCTCTATTTCTGCTTTCTTTTCTACATAATAGTCATAATCTCCAAGAAATTCTTCTACCCCTTCAGGAGATAGCTCTGCTATTTTGTTTGCAATACGATTAATAAAATAACGGTCATGTGAAACAAATAACAGAGTTCCTGGGTAATCGATTAACGCATTTTCGAGTACTTGTTTGCTATCTAAATCAAGATGGTTAGTAGGTTCATCTAAAATTAAGAAATTAGCTTTTTGAAGCATAAGCTTCGCAAGAGCCAAACGTGCTTTTTCACCACCGCTAAGCGTGGAAACGATTTTCAGTACATCATCACCTGAAAACAGAAAATTTCCAAGCGCTGTACGAATTTCTTTCTCAGGTTTGGATGGGTAGTCATCCCAAAGCTCATTTAAAACGGTTTTATTAGACGTTAAATTAGCTTGCTCTTGGTCGTAATAACCAACCATTACGTTTGAGCCAAAAGAAATGGTTCCAGTCTTGAAACTTAGTTTATCCACAATACCTTTTAATAACGTAGATTTCCCAACTCCATTAGGGCCAACCAACGCAAGGCTTTCACCTTTTTTAATCCGAAGGTTTGCGTCTTGGACGACGTATTTGTGTTCATCATATCCGATGGACACGTTTTCGAGGTTTAAGACTTCATTTCCGCTTTGACGCTCAATTTCAAACGAAAAACTAGCTGATTTTTCGCCTTCGTTAGGTCGATTTATTAACTCCATTCGATCGAGCTGCTTACGTCTGCTTTGCGCACGTTTTGTAGTCGATGCGCGGGCGATGTTTCGCTGAATAAAATCATTTAGTTTTGCGACTTCATCTTGCTGCTTTTCGTACTGACGCAACTCTTTTTCATATCGCTCTGCTTTTTGTACAAGGTATTTAGAGTAGTTGCCCGTGTACTTGACCGTTGTTTTTTGTGTGACTTCATACACTTGATTTACGACCTTATCAAGGAAGTAACGATCGTGTGAAACAATTAAAATAGCTCCTTCATACCCTTGCAGAAACTGTTCCAGCCATGCTAAAGTTTCAATATCTAAGTGGTTGGTAGGCTCATCCAGAATAAGCAAGTCTGGCTTTGTTAAAAGCAGTTTTGCAAGAGCCAAGCGCGTTTTTTGTCCACCGCTCAAGGAGGAAATAGGGGTGCTATAGTCAAAGTTTGAAAAACGGAAACCGTGAAGAATAGATCGTGTATCCGCTTCATATTGATAGCCGCCTAAATCTTTGAACGTTACTTGAAGCTGATCGTACTCTTTGGTTAGTTTTTCGTATTGAACTGAATCATTAAAAATGTCTGGATCGCCCATCTTTGTTTCAAGCGTACGTAATTCTTTTTCCATCTTCTTTAACGGAGCAAAGACCGTCATCATTTCTTCCCATATGGAGAGTGTTGACTCAAGAACTGTATCTTGTCCCATATAATCAATGGAAACACCTTTAGGTTTAATAATTTCTCCGCTGTCATAAGAAAGCTGCTCAGCAATAATTTTTAATAAAGTTGATTTACCAGCACCGTTTCGTCCCACTAGGGCAATGCGGTCTTTTGATTGTACTTCTAACTTTATATTCGATAAAATGGGTTCTGCCCCATAGTATTTTGTAATACCGTTCAATTGTAGAATAATCATTTTTTCACCTCTAGTAGTATATCCATAGTGTATTTTAACATATTTTCAACTACAAGTTCTTCCTACAAGCGTTTGTAATTTGCAGAGGGACAAGAACAAATGATGAAGCGAATGTTTTGATTCATGAAATAAAATGATTTTACCTGCACATTTTATACAGGATACTATGTTAAAATAAGAGATAAGTGCATCTCTGAACTTATATATGATGGATGTAGAAAATCCGTCATGACTAACAAACGGATCCTTTGAAGGGCTAATTGCTTCGTTCTAGCTACCGACTTTAAGTAGTGCTGGATAGACAAAAGGCGTCGGGGTGTGAAGCGGAGTATATATAAAACAAGAGAAAAGAGAGAGAATTGGAAGCGCTACCTCAAAGCGGTTGAGGCTTTGTGAAAGGTAATGCAATATGACTTGAAAATGTTAGTAATGACATACATGAACTGAGGGGGTACAACGTGAACACTGAACAATTAAAAATACCACAAGCAACGGCTAAACGATTGCCGCTTTATTATCGTTTTTTAAAAAACTTGCATGCTTCTGGTAAACAGCGTGTTTCGTCAGCGGAGTTAAGTGAGGCAGTGAAAGTTGATTCTGCTACTATTCGCCGGGATTTTTCTTACTTTGGAGCATTAGGGAAAAAGGGATACGGCTACAATGTGAATTATTTACTTACATTTTTCCGTAAAACGTTAGACCAAGATGAAGTAACGAAAGTAGCACTTATTGGCGTAGGGAATCTGGGAACGGCCTTTTTAAATTATAATTTTATTAAAAATAATAACACCAAAATTGAGTGCGCTTTTGATGTGATAGAAGATAAAGTCGGTACAAAAGTAGGCGACGTGCCGGTTTATCACCTTGACCAATTGGAAGATTATATGAGTGATGATATCTCAGTGGCGATTTTAACCGTTCCTGCCACTGTGGCTCAGCAAATTACCGATCGTTTAGTGAATTGCGGAATTAAAGGGATTTTAAACTTCACTCCTGCACGCTTAAACGTACCGGATGAGATTCGACTGCATCATATTGATCTGGCTGTAGAATTACAGTCGCTTGTCTACTTTTTGAAAAATTATCCTGTTGAATAAGATGGACTGTGTTACGATTTCCTTAAGTCTAAATTAATAAGGAGAGTGGGAATATGGGGATTGGAGCAGGCAGTTGGATTATTATTGCGATTGTAGCACTGCTTATTTTTGGACCGAAACGGTTACCGGAGCTAGGAAGATCAGTCGGGCAAACGCTTAGAGAGTTTAAGCATGCCGCTAGCGGTGCATCAGAAGATCGTGAAAAAGATAAACAGCGTCAAGTAGATGACAAAGAGTAAAAGGGTGATCATAGTATGACCGAACAAGAAATGTCAATATATGATCATATAGGAGAGCTGCGAAAACGCATTTTAATTGTTTTATTTTTCTTTGTCATTGCCACAATTGGCGGCTTTTTTATAGCGGATAAAGTTATTGTCTATTTACAGCATGCTGATGAGGCAAAAAATTTAACGATGAATGCATTTAGGCTAACAGATCCAGTTAAGATTTATATGCAGTTTGCTGTTATTATTGGCTGTGTACTTGCAGCTCCTGTTGCACTGTATCAACTTTGGGCATTTATTAGTCCTGGTTTATATGAAAAAGAGCGTAAGGTAACGCTTGGATATATTCCTGTTTCCATTTTTCTCTTTATCGGCGGTGTCTCTTTTTCTTATTTTGTGTTGTTTCCATTTGTCGTCGATTTTATGACGCGCGTTTCTGATGAGCTGAATGTAAACCAAGTGATTGGCATTAATGAATACTTTTCTTTTTTAATGCAGCTCACACTGCCTTTTGGGCTGTTGTTTCAGCTTCCTGTTGTCGTCATGTTTTTGACGCGATTAGGAATTATCACGCCTATGTTTTTATCTCAAATTCGAAAGTATGCCTATTTCGTACTGCTAGTTATTGCCGCACTTATTACACCACCGGAATTGCTCTCGCACATGATGGTGACAGTGCCGCTCTTAATTTTGTATGAAATCAGCATCATTATTTCCCGCATTTCGTATCGCAAAGTGTTAAAGGCAAGGGCAGAGCAAGAAAGAGAAGATGTTAGTATGTAAAAAAAACCACTGAAACAGTGGTTTTTTTATTTAGATGAATCATCTTGATTTTTATATTGCTGCTGCAACTTTTTAATTTTATAGTGCAAGATAAAAATGCGAACCGCAAATCTGAAATCGAACGCGGCTACGAGTGCAAATAAGATTGTGGGGAAATTCCACACGGTTTCCTGAGCATTTTGAATAGCCAGGTAGGTGAATAAAACCCCCATAATAATATAAATAAACCCTCGTGTTAAAGGGATATTCTTCATAAAAACATGCCTCCAAAAATAAACTGCATTTGTTCTGCTTGCTTTTGCATTTCTATAATTTTATCTGCAAAAATAGTTTGAGATAAAATAACGATTGTATTCATCAACACGTGAGCAATAATGGGTACAATAATTAGTTTTGTTCTTGCATAAAGGAATGCAAATACAAATCCCATGGCTGTATACACGAGCAAATGTTTAAAATCCCAGTGTACGGCAGCGAAAATAAGGGAACTAATAAATGCAGAGATAAAGAAATTATATCGTTTGTGAAGAGAGCCGAAAATAATCTTTCGAAAAATAATCTCTTCTAGAATCGGTCCAATTACAGACGTAACGACAATGAGGAACGGCGTTGCTTTAACAAGATTAACAATATTTTGTGTGTTTTCAGATACTTGGGTAATGCCAAGAGCGTGCTCAATCATACCTGCTACAGCTTGACCAGCCATAGCCAGGAACACCCCAAGGACTGACCAGACCACAGTTACCGTTGTTCCCGCATGTTCTATACGCATGGACATGTCACGGCGCAGCAGCAGTAAGACAATAAGTAAACCAAGGATAAAGCTAATGATGGTCCAATAAGTCAAAAGCATGACATTCGCTGTTCGAACTGGATATTGATCAAACATTCCTGTTAATTTTAACAGCGGTATACCAACAACTCCTGAAAACTGCATAAGGATGTAGGTGAGGATAACATACCAATAACGTTTTTCCAATCTTCTATACTCCTTTAAAAGGTTTTTATGTATATATGTCGAAGAAGTACTGTAAAGTTAGTAATTTCTTCTTGCTCGTATTGTAACATACATATTATTGAACAGAGAAAAGAATGCTTTATTTCTCAAAATCGTCGAAATCTAAGACTATTATATGTAGTTGTTGTAAATTTTAAATTTTTTTTGTTTAATACTTGCAAAAAAAACCCACTTTGTTTTAATATAATAATTGTGTTAGCACTCGTCGAGGTTGAGTGCTAATAAAAATGTAAACATATTATTTGAGGAGGTTGTTTCACTTGTTAAAGCCATTAGGTGATCGCGTAGTGATTGAACTTGTAAAATCTGAGGAAAAAACAGCAAGCGGTATCGTGTTACCGGACAGTGCAAAAGAAAAGCCACAAGAGGGTAAAATTGTTGCTGTAGGTACAGGCCGAGTATTAGAAAGCGGTGAGCGTGTAGCTTTAGAAGTAGCTGCGGGCGATCGTATCATCTTCTCAAAATATGCGGGTACTGAAGTGAAATACGAAGGCACTGAATACTTAATTTTACGCGAAAGCGATATTTTAGCTGTAATCGGCTAATTTTAACCACAAACTTATCATACGTAAAAAATAGATTATTAAGAACATCTTGAGGAGGTCAAAGAACATGGCAAAAGACATTAAATTTAGCGAAGAAGCACGTCGCGCAATGCTACGTGGTGTAGATACATTAGCAAATGCTGTAAAAGTAACGCTTGGACCAAAAGGTCGTAACGTTGTATTGGAAAAGAAATTCGGTTCACCGCTTATTACAAATGATGGTGTAACAATTGCAAAAGAAATCGAATTAGAAGACGCATTTGAAAATATGGGTGCTAAATTAGTAGCGGAAGTTGCTAGCAAAACAAACGACGTTGCTGGTGACGGTACAACTACTGCAACAGTTTTAGCGCAAGCAATGATCAGAGAAGGTCTTAAAAACGTAACGGCTGGTGCTAACCCAATGGGTATCCGTAAAGGTATGGAAAAAGCAGTAGCTGTAGCGGTTGAAGAACTAAAAGCAATCTCTAAACCAATTCAAGGTAAAGATTCAATTGCTCAAGTAGCGGCTATCTCAGCAGCTGACGAAGAAGTAGGTCAATTAATTGCTGAAGCAATGGAGCGCGTTGGTAACGACGGCGTTATCACACTTGAAGAATCAAAAGGTTTCACAACTGAATTAGAAGTGGTAGAAGGTATGCAGTTTGACCGTGGATATGCATCTCCTTACATGGTAACTGATTCAGATAAAATGGAAGCTGTATTAGATGATCCATACATCTTAATCACAGACAAAAAAATCGGTAACATTCAAGAAATCTTACCGGTATTAGAGCAAGTTGTTCAACAAGGCAAGCCTCTATTAATCATCGCTGAAGACGTAGAAGGCGAAGCTTTAGCAACATTAGTTGTGAACAAACTTCGTGGTACATTTACAGCTGTAGCTGTTAAAGCTCCTGGTTTTGGTGATCGTCGTAAAGCAATGTTACAAGATGTTGCAATCCTAACAGGCGGAGAAGTAATCACTGAAGAGCTTGGTCTTGACTTAAAAACAGCAAGCATCGATCAATTAGGTCGCGCTTCTAAAATTGTTGTAACAAAAGAAAATACAACAGTTGTAAACGGTGCAGGAAACGCAGAAGATATCCTAGCACGCGTAAACCAAATCAAAGCTCAGCTTGAAGAAACAACTTCAGAGTTTGACCGTGAAAAATTACAAGAGCGCTTAGCAAAACTTGCTGGTGGCGTAGCTGTAATTAAAGTTGGGGCGGCAACTGAAACTGAGTTAAAAGAACGTAAATTACGTATTGAAGATGCATTAAACTCTACGCGTGCTGCGGTTGAAGAAGGTATCGTAGCTGGTGGTGGTACTGCATTAGTAAATATCTATAATAAAGTAGCAAGCATCGAAGCTGACGGTGACACTGCTACAGGTATCAACATCGTATTACGTGCGATTGAAGAGCCTGTACGTCAAATCGCTCACAACGCTGGTTTAGAAGGATCAGTAATCGTTGAGCGTCTAAAAGGCGAAGCAGTTGGAACTGGATTTAACGCTGCAACTGGCGAGTGGGTAAATATGCTAGACACTGGTATCGTTGACCCAACAAAAGTAACGCGTTCAGCTCTTCAAAATGCTTCTTCTGTAGCGGCTATGTTCTTAACAACTGAAGCAGTTGTTGCTGACAAGCCAGAAGAAGGCGGAGCACCTGCAATGCCTGACATGGGCGGCATGGGTGGAATGGGCGGCATGATGTAATCACTGCCCTACCTAAAAAAGCGACCAAGTACTCACTTGGTCGCTTTTTTGCGTGCATTAATATTTTCAGATTTTTTTAAAATTTGTTAAGATAGTACTATGTTTATTGAAAAACATACTAAACTCAAGGCTTAACTGAGTTTTAAGGGGGAGCTTCGTTGATTCAGCTGGATCATATTAATAATAAATTAAATCAAGTATTAGAAAACATTGATCAAATTGTAATCGGAAAGCGTCATGTATCTACGTTGAGTTTGGTTGCTTTGCTTGCAAAGGGGCATATTTTGCTTGAAGATGTGCCGGGTGTGGGGAAAACGATGCTCGTGAAGGCACTGGCCAAATCGATTGATGCCGAGTTTAAACGAATTCAATTCACGCCTGATTTGCTGCCGTCCGATGTAACAGGTGTTTCTATTTACAGTCCAAAAGACATGGAATTTCATTTTCGTCCAGGTCCTATCATGAGCCACATTGTGCTCGCTGATGAGATTAACAGGACTTCTCCTAAAACACAATCGGCGCTTTTAGAAGCAATGGCTGAGCATCATGTAACAACCGATGGTATCACCCGGGAAATTCCAGCGCCTTTTTTTGTGATGGCTACTCAAAATCCTGTTGATTTTGATGGGACCTATCATTTGCCGGAAGCGCAGCTGGATCGATTTTTATTCAAATTAAGCATGGGGTATCCTACGCAGGAAGAGGAGCTTCAAATTTTAAACGGCGTATCGACTCAAGTTAATCTTGAGGATGTCAAACCCGTTATGAGCATTCCAGAATTAGTACAGGCTCAAAAAACTGTAAGCAGTATTTATGTAGATGATGCGATTAAGCACTATATCATCGAAATCATTCGCAAAACGCGCTCTCATCCACATATTTCGTTAGGTATTAGTCCTCGTGGAACGGTTTCCTTTATGAAGGCCGTTCAAGCATATGCTTTAGTGAAGGGAAGAGACTACTGTCTTCCTGATGATGTTCAAGAGCTTGCTTCGTATGTGTGTGCACATCGATTAACGCTAAGATCTGATACCCAGTACAGCGGCTTAACAGCGGGTGATGTGATGAAGCAAATTATGGCTGATACGAAAGTACCTGTTAAAAGGTAAGAGGTACTTTATGAAACAGTATATAAAAGTGATATGGAATAAATGTAGAGACTGGTTCGTTTTATTCTGCATCTTTGCTGCTACGTTTTCTTACGCGATGTTTCAAGGGGGCTTTGTCAGCTGGTTTTTATTTTATAGCTTCTTACCTTTTGGATCATATGCGGCAGCCGTTTTGCTTTATCCGTTAAAGAAGTGGAATGTTACTCGTGATGTGAAGCTACAGCCTCGATTCGCTGGAGATCATCTTTCGTATGACATTCACATTACACGCTCCTCGGCTTTTCCTGTTTATATGGCAGCAGTGAAAGAGGAGAGTAACCTTTTAGATCAAGAAGAAAGAACAATTTATCCGCTTTTTCAACGAAACGCTGTTATTCCGTATGAAAGATCGTTTGTAGAAAGAGGAGAATATGAATTTTTTACGATTTCGATTGAAATGAGTGATTTATTAGGAATTGTAAAAAAGAAGGCATATTATCCACTGCAGCAGCGGTTTGTCGTGTATCCTCAAATCCATGAGATAGATATCCCGTTTCTTTTAGCGGGAATAGAAGAAGGAAAAAATGAAGTTTCGACGGGGAATCAATCTACTACGTTAGTGACAGGCATTAGAGAATACCAGCCGGGTGACCGATTAGGGTCTATCGATTGGAAGGCGACGGCTCGTAAAGCTACGTTGATTTCTAAAGAGTTTGGTCATTACCATGAACGGAGTATGATTATCATTGCAGATGTTATAAGCTCTCTATACTTTGAAGAACGAATGAGCTTTCTGGCATCCATGCTCATTCATGAAGAAACCAAGCGTAAAAAAATCGATTTTCTTTTAGCTGGAGATGCACTTTTTTCACCCAAAACCTCTGAACAAAGTGAGACCGATAACCTGTTGTATCACTTAGCGCGTGCACAGCCTGTGAACAACCGAGTATTCGAAACAGAATTTAAGGGTATTGCCATTCAAAAGCAGCATTCTTTTATGGTCATTGTCAGTCAAGTTACAGGGACTCTCATTGGGCAGGTTCAATCTAAGCTGAGTCTGCATGCTAAGGCATCAATAATTGTCGTTAAAGATGAAGGAGCAGGGCTTAGTGACGAAGAGACGGTTATTGTAAATGGAATACAATCTTCTGCTTTAACGATTGAAGTCGTTAATATTCCTCTTCCTCTATCATCTAAAGGAAGTGAGGGCGGAAATAAGTGAATAAATCAGCTTTGTATGTAAAAAACATCTTATTGTACGCGGGAGCATTCTTTTTATTAGTGGAATGGCTTCTTCCTTTAAATGAAGTGACGGATACCAATCAAATTCAGTACTTTATATTGTTTGTTGCTTACTGTTTTTTGTGTTTAACGTTTCGCTTGCCGTTTATCGTGATGACGTTAGGGAGTATATTGTTTATTTTGTTTTCGCTTCACAATCTCTATTTCCAAGGAGCCTTCTTTTCTTCAGACTGGCTTCCGAGACTTTTGGAGATTCTTCAGTCAGATGCACAAAGTATCATGGAGTGGAATATAGCGAATTTATCATTTGAAATGAGGAGCACTTTATTTTTTGTGCTGCTTTGGATTATGGCTTATTTAATTCGATATTGGATCTTTTATCAAAAAAGAATTTTCTTCTTTTTCTTCTTAACTATTTTGTATATTACCGTGTTGGATACCTTTTCTACTTACGATGCGGGAGCTGCTATTATTCGCGTGACCATTATTGGATTTTTATTAGTAGCCATGCTTCGCATAAATCCTGAACGCATAAAAGCTGCGAGCACTGAGCGTTTAGAAAATAGAAAACGATCGTTTCTTTTTTTAGGCAGTTTTTTAGCTATCGTCATTGTGCTGGCTTATCTTGCTCCTAAACCAGGGCCACAGTGGCCAGATCCCGTACCTTTTATCACAGCGCATACAACAAATCAAGGACAGGGAGAATCTGCAAGCGGTCAACGAATTGGCTATGATATGGACGATTCTAAATTGGGGGGATCGTTTGTTAATGATGATACGGTTGTGTTTACAGCCAAAGTAGAGGATGAGCACTATTGGCGTATTGAAACGAAAGATGTTTATACAGGTAAGGGGTGGGAGCTGTCTAAAGAGGAAGAAAAAGTACCCTTTAAAGGAAATGAAAACTTACTCCCTCAATATGACTCAAGTGTAGCAGGACAAGTAAGAAAAGCAGAAGTTACCTATTCGCAGCCTTCTGTTCATCTTATGCATGTTCCTCAACTGCTGTCGCTAACCTTAAAAAATGGCATTCAAACCGATGTTACCCCGACAAATGAAAAATTATATCCTTATCAAAATGACAAGCTTGTTACTGTTCAATCGTATGAGATGACGTATAAATACCCTGTATTTGATATTGGACTTCTTCAGCAAGCAGAGGAAAAAAAGGCAGAGAGTTTAGAGAATAATAACGAATTTATAGCAAGGTATACACAACTTCCTGCTAACTTGCCGAAACGAGTAAAGGATTTAGCTCGTGAGGTAACAAAAAATAAGAACAATCGTTATGAAAAAGCGAAAGCCGTTGAAGAATACTTCCGATCAAATCCATATGTATATGATACTGAAAATGTTCCAATTCCTACGAAAAATAAAGATTATGTGGATCAATTTTTGTTTGATACAAAAAGAGGGTACTGTGATAACTTCTCTACTTCTATGGTTGTGCTGCTTCGTTCATTAGATATTCCTGCTCGGTGGGTAAAGGGCTATACAGAAGGTGATGCCACCGTCATTTCAGGAAGTAGTAAGTGGACAACCTATGAAATCACACAAAATAATGCTCATTCTTGGGTCGAAGTCTATTTTCCAGGAGCGGGTTGGGTACCTTTTGAACCAACAAAAAGTTTTTCTAATCCTTATGATTTTGTAGATAGCCAACCTAACAACTCTAGTGAAAATAGTCAAAGGGAAGAAGAGAAACAAGAAACGCAAGTGAAGGAGCAGCCTAAGGAAAAAGAGCTTCCGGCACAAGAAGAAAGAGCGAAAGAAAAAACAGCTTCTCTTCAAAATGCTAAGTTGTCTATAAAGTGGAAAGTGCTTTTCTGCGGACTGATTGTAGTTATGTTAATAGTAATATATCTCAATCGATTTAAATGGTTTTTACCTTTTTATATCGCTTTTTATAAAAAGAAAGAGAGTGTGGAAACCTTTGAATCAGCGTATGCTTTTTTACTTAAAAGACTCGCTGCAAATGGACTAAAGCGCCAAGAAAGTCAAACGCTGCGCGACTTTGCAAGAGAAGTAGACGGAAAATTAAATACGGTAAATATGCTACAATTAACGGAAAAATACGAGCGGGTGTTGTATCGAAATGCAGACTCCATAAAAGAATGGAAAGAGTCGATTGAATTGTGGGAAAATTTAATCAAAAAAACGAGTTCTTGACCATTGTTTCGCGGATTGATAGAATATTCTCGAACTTACTATAAATGTTTCGTATACCTTCATATATCCTCGATAATATGGTTCGAGAGTCTCTACCGGGTCACCTTAAACGATCTGACTATGAAGGCAGAACAGTCTATTTGACGATAAACGTCGTGCTCAACTAGACTTCTGCCTTTGTTTTTTGAGGGAGAAGTCTAGTTTTTTTTATATTTTAGGGCATAATAACAAGTGATTATTTACACATTCGGAGAGGTGAACAAGATGGAAGGCATGATTGTTGTATTAGATTTTGGTAGTCAATATAACCAATTGATTACGCGTCGCATTCGCGAGTTCGGAGTATATAGTGAATTGCATCCGCACACAATTACAGCAGAAGAGATTAAAGCATTAAATCCAAAGGGAATTATTTTCTCTGGAGGCCCAAACAGTGTGTACGGTGAAAACGCATTTCACTGCGATGAAAACATTTTTGAATTAGGTATTCCTGTTTTAGGTATTTGTTATGGAATGCAATTAATGACTCATCATTTTGGCGGGAAGGTAGAAGGTGCTAGCCATCGTGAATATGGTAAAGCAGCGATTAACGTACAAAACGATTCATTAATGTACCATGAGTTGCCAAAAGAACAAGTTGTTTGGATGAGTCACGGTGATTTAGTTGTAGAAACACCAGCTGGTTTTGAAGTGGACGCAACTAGCCCATCTTGTCCAATTGCCGCAATGAGTAACAAAGATAAGAATATGTACGGAGTGCAGTTCCATCCAGAAGTTCGCCATTCAGTGCACGGTAACCATATCTTAAAGAACTTCGTGTTTGAAGTATGTCATGCTGAAGCAAACTGGTCAATTGAGAACTTCATTGAAGTTGAAATGGATAAAATCCGTGAAACAGTTGGAGATAGAAAAGTACTTTGCGCACTTAGCGGCGGAGTAGACTCTTCAGTAGTAGCTGTATTAATTCACAAAGCAATTGGTGATCAGTTAACATGTATGTTCGTAGATCACGGTTTATTACGTAAAGGTGAAGCGGAAAGCGTAATGGAAACATTTAGCGAAGGCTTTAATATGAACGTAATTAAAATCGATGCAAAAGATCGCTTCTTAGAAAAATTAAACGGCGTATCAGATCCTGAACAAAAGCGTAAAATCATCGGTAATGAATTTATTTATGTATTCGATGACGAAGCTGCTAAATTAAAAGGGTTTGATTTCCTAGCTCAAGGTACGCTATACACAGATATTATCGAGAGTGGGACAGCTACAGCTCAAACGATCAAATCTCACCACAACGTAGGTGGATTACCGGAAGATATGCAGTTCAAACTAATCGAACCGTTAAACACGCTATTCAAAGATGAAGTACGTGCATTAGGTTCTGAATTAGGTATCCCTGATAACATCGTTTGGCGTCAACCTTTCCCAGGACCAGGTCTAGGTATTCGTGTACTTGGTGCAATTACGGAAGAGAAGTTAGAAATTGTACGTGAGTCGGATGCTATTTTACGTGAAGAGATTGCAAAAGCTGACTTAGAGCGCGATATCTGGCAATACTTTACGGTTCTTCCTGACATCCGCAGTGTAGGTGTAATGGGAGATGCTCGTACGTATGATTACACAATCGGTATTCGTGCTGTTACATCGATTGATGGTATGACTTCTGACTGGGCGCGTATTCCTTGGGATGTGCTTGAAGTTATCTCAACGCGTATTGTAAACGAAGTTAAGCATATTAACCGCGTAGTGTATGATATTACAAGTAAGCCACCTGCAACAATTGAATGGGAATAATATGTAAGAAAACCGAACAAACGAACATTCTTTTATAAGAATGTTCGTTTTTTGTTGACTTTTTTAAAAAGTTAATGGTAGGATAGTAACATAAAACAGCGAGATATAGCTTTAATGTCGTATAATCTTGGGGATAAGGCCCAAAAGTTTCTACCGAGCTACCGTAAATGGCTTGACTACGAGAAAGTAATACATGTATGTGTAAAAATCTTTTGTTTTTTTGGCTCATACATTTCTCTTTTAGTCGATCTTATGCCTTTACGCGCCTAGTGTAGAGGCATTTTTTATGGCTTGCCAAGTGCATGCGGCTTCTATAAAGGGAGGAAAAAACGTGAAGAAGTATTTTCGTTTTGAAGAGCTGGGTACTAGCTATCGAAAAGAGTTTATAGCTGGCCTTACAACTTTTCTATCTATGGCTTACATTTTATTTGTTAATCCATCTGTGCTATCACTAAGTGATGTAAAGGATCTGCCTGACAGTATGAGAATGGACCAAGGGGCTGTATTTACAGCTACTGCTTTAGCGGCAGCTTTGGGATCAATTGTTATGGGAGTCCTTGGTAGGTATCCAATTTCATTAGCTCCAGGTATGGGATTAAACGCATTTTTTGCTTATACAGTTGTTCTGACAATGGGAATTCCATGGCAGACGGCTTTAACGGGTGTTATGATATCAGGTGTTATTTTTATTCTTTTAACATTAACAAGCCTGCGAGAAAAAATTATTAATTCTATTCCTATTGAATTAAAAATGGCTGTTGGAGCAGGTATTGGCTTATTTATTAGTTTTATTGGTATGAAAGGTGCCGGAATCATCGTCAAAGATGATGCTACATTTGTTGGACTGGGTGATTTAACTAACCCAACAACGTTACTTGCGGTTTTTGGCATTGTAATTACTATTGTATTAATGGTGCTTCGGGTAAATGCAGCTGTATTTATCGGTATGATTGTAACGGCTGTAGCAGGTATGGCTTTTGGTTTAATTGATACACCTAAAGCAGTTGTTTCATCAGTTCCTAGTCTTGATCCGACGTTTGGGGCAGCTTTTCAAAATATCGGTGATATCTTTACTGTAAAGATGCTAGTCGTCATTTTAACTTTCTTATTTGTTGATTTCTTCGATACAGCAGGTACGATGGTTGCTGTAGCGAGTCAAGCAGGGCTTATGAAAGATAATAAACTTCCGCGAGCGGGCAGAGCGTTATTGGCAGATTCTAGTGCGATTGTAGTTGGTGCTGTTCTTGGTACCTCATCAACAACAGCTTATGTAGAGTCTACGGCTGGAGTAGCAGCGGGCGGACGTTCAGGATTTACTGCAATCGTAACGGCGGCGTTTTTCTTAGTTGCACTGTTCTTTTCTCCATTGTTAGCGGTCGTAACACCAGCTGTTACTGCGCCAGCTTTAATTACGGTAGGAGCTCTGATGGTGTCAAATTTAGGAGAAATTAATTGGAAAGAGTTCGAAGTAGCAGTTCCCGCATTTTTCACGGTAATTATGATGCCACTAACATACAGTATTGCAACAGGTATTGCGGTTGGTTTTATCTTTTATCCTATTACAATGTTATGCAGCAAGCGTGGAAAAGAAGTTCATCCAATTATGTATGCTCTCTGTATCATCTTCATACTCTATTTTGCATTCTTAGCAGAATAGTTTAAATAAAAAAGTTCAGTTTAATGACTGGGCTTTTTTTTTATGGTAAGATAAGAAAACTGCATAGCGGCTAGATTGCTATTGTAATAGAGAGTATTCAATCATTTTACTGAAGGTTTACTTCATTAACTTTTTAATTTATAAAGTTTTTTAGAAAAATGATTGACTCTATATATTATATATGGTAAATTATTAAATGTCGCTGATGAACAGCGCAGTTGAGAGAAACATTTTGAAAAAAGATGTTGACATCAAAATGATAGAATGTTATACTAATAAAGTTGCTTCAGAGCAACGGTTGAACTTTGAAAACTGAACAAAGCGACAAACGTCAACGTTAAATTTTATTTTTAATTGAGCAAGTCAAACATTTCTTCGGAGAGTTTGATCCTGGCTCAGGATGAACGCTGGCGGCGTGCCTAATACATGCAAGTCGAGCGAACTGATTAGAAGCTTGCTTCTATGACGTTAGCG
>NZ_JAKWFL010000018.1:0-36667 GCF_029522095.1 Priestia sp. Y58 | reverse complement strand
TCCGCCGCTAACGTCATAGAAGCAAGCTTCTAATCAGTTCGCTCGACTTGCATGTATTAGGCACGCCGCCAGCGTTCATCCTGAGCCAGGATCAAACTCTCCGAAGAAATGTTTGACTTGCTCATTTTAAAAAATAAAAATTAACGTTGACGTTTGTCGCTTTGTTCAGTTTTCAAAGTTCAACCGCCGCTCTTAAGCGACTTTATTATCTTATCAAGTTACCGACGTAATGTCAACAACTTTTTAAAATTCTTTTTTCAGCTTCGTTGTTACTGTTATGTCTCAACGACGCCTTATAATAATATAACGCCCTGCACATAAAGTCAATATGTTTCGAGAAGAAAAATGTTTTTTTTCTTACTTTACTTCTTCCCCTACTGAGAAGTAGTTAAACGTAAATAATCTAAATTTTCTAATTTTTATTTATACCTATATTAAAAAAGAAGCCCTTCACAAAAAGAGCTTCTTTCTTATCTTACTAATTAAGGTAAATAACGACGTGCACCTGCATACTCTTCAATATACCCCTTCGTGTTTAAAGGAATAATCTCTACTGTCCGCTCGGAGTTCGGCGAATGAATCATCATACCATCTCCCGCATACATTGCTACATGGTGGACGCTTCCTTTTCCTTGGTTATAGGCAAAGAATAATAAGTCTCCGGGTTGAAGATTGTTCATCTCTACTGGTTTCCCTGCTCTAGACTGTGGGCCTGAGTCACGTGGAATTGTAATACCATGGGACTGGTACATCGTAAACGTAAATCCAGAGCAGTCAAATCCAAAACCACTCATGCCAGCCCATAAATATGGAAGATTTAAAAATACCTTTCCGCTTTCAACAAGCTCCGTGCCAGTTGGTACAGGAATATCTTTTTGAGACGCGTAGATTTTTCCTGCTTTTGCAGAAACCCATGCTGTCTTTCCATTTGGTTTTAATACTTTATATGCACTCTTTGATTTTGCCAAAAGAGGTAAGCGCGTATTATAGCTAACTTCAATGCCTTTCTTTTTCAAAGAAGGCGAATGATATAAATAAGTAGTCGGAGCCGTCACCATTACAAAAGGCTTCTTTGCATACTGTTCGTACGTTTTGCTATAGGTTAATTGTTTAGTAGGCATCCACCCGGGATATCCTAATTCATTTCGAGAAGTAGGCTGTCCGTCTACAGCTACTTTGACCCAATCTCCTTGTCTCTCTAAAACCGTTACTTTGTTTCCATATAACGCTTGTGTCTCAAGCATCCCGTCACTAGATAACTGCTGCTTCTGTTTCAAATTCATCGATGTGGTCCACTTCTTCATATCTACAGGATTAGTAGCTGACGGAGCGTCCACTTCACGCAAGATGTTTGGTGCTGTCCAAAGAGTAGCTGCTGCGACATCTATATAAGCAGTTTCTTTTTCTTCAGAAGCATGAACAGAAGGAACTGCACTGACTCCAAATGTAGCTAAAATAACTGTTGTTACCGTCAAAAGCCAAAGTTTTATATTCATCGTCTCTCTCCTTCTACTATATTACTATCTTTTTATTTTGAGATAGGAACGGTGATTTCTCCTATTCCAGGAAGATCTGATAAGAAAACCTCTTGACCGCTGTACTTTAACACATCCAGTTCAGTTGAAAGCCAAAGAGGAGCATCTAAGTCAAAATACGTGATATTTGGATGAGCGGCTGCCAGATGAGCAGCTGCTCCCACGGAAAGTGATGGTTCCATCATACTTCCAATCATACACGCAACACCGTTCGCCTCAGCAATACTCGCGATTTTTCTTGCTTCATTAATGCCTCCGCACTTCATTAGCTTAATATTTAAAAGATCCACGTACCGCCCGCTTACAAGCCTTAATGCATCTTTGGCAGAAAATAGACTCTCATCTGCCATAATGGGTACGTTTACTCGTTCAGTCACAAACTTTAACCCTTCCCAATCATGAGCAGGGACAGGCTGTTCTACCAATTCAATACCAAAGTTGAGAGTTTCCATTTTATTAATTAATTGCACTGCTTGTTTTGGAGTCCATCCTTGATTTGCATCCAACCGAAGTTTTACATGATCCGGAATGACAGATCGAATATGTTTAATACGCTCAAGGTCTAGCTCAGGAATTGAACCTACCTTCACTTTTAAAATGTCAAATCCGTCCGCTGCACTTTTTTGTGCGTCTTCAGCCATTTTTTCAGGTTTATCAACACTTATCGTCATACACGTAGAGATAGGCTGCTTATCGCCCAAGAAAGCATATAAAGGAATGTTGAGAAACTTTGTATAAGCATCATGCAAAGCGATATCGGCAGCCGCTTTAGCACTTGAATTGTGAATACAGCAGCTTTGAATTTTTTTTAAGAGTTTTTGAAACTGACGTATATCCTCCCCTATTAGCGCTAGTTTAATAGGTCCTTGAAGTGCAGCTTGAATGCCTTCTAAAGAATCGCCTGTAATAACATATGTTGGCGAAGCCGCTCCTTTTCCTTTTATTCCGTTTTCTAACTGAATCTCTACACTTATGCTGTCTATCTCTGTTGCTGTTCGAAGCGCTGTTTTAAACGGAACGAGCAGTGGAACGGTTTGATGCTTTACAGTTATGTCTTTAATTATCATTTCAATCGCTTCCTTTCGATTCAGCACACATATTCTTTTATACCTATTTTGGTTTATTCTTAGATCGCCCCTAAAATTTTGGCGATCATCATACCAAAATAAGTACCTAAGAAGGAACCCATCAGAGCCATAATGACTCCTACCGGAATCAGTGCACGGTTATAAGCAGCTGCAAGCATTGGAGCAGACGCCATTCCGCCAATATTAGCTAAACTGGCTACCCCGAGCGTAAATAAATCATATTTAAATAGTTTAGCTAGCAACAGCATGATCACTAAGTGGACGAACATAATGAGAAAACCAGATACTAAGTAAATAGGAGCCTGAGCTAAATTTGAAAAATCTGATTGAGAAGCAATTAACGCTACAACGATGTATAACATAACGTTTGATACATCGAGCGTACCTGGAATTTTTGCCGCTGGAGTTACAGCAAGCACTAAACCAACGACAGAAGCAATCATAATCGTCCAGCTCGTTGCATTAATAACGGCTCCCACTTCAGGCAAACGCCCTCCGATAAATGTAGACAATGCCGAAACGAACAAACCTAGCCCAAGCAAATAAAGAAGATGCTGAAACTGTGGGCCTTCTTTTTCGCTTTCAGATGTTGCTGCGACTTCATCTATACTATTCTCAATAAAGCTGACGTCTGCTTTTGTCCATTTATTAAATTTAGATGCAAATGGTACAAGCCAAAACATAAACATAACCCATACGGCATAGTTAATCGTATCCATCATAAGAGCGTAGCCAAATATATTTTCTGGAACATCCAAAATCCCTTGAAGGGCAACCATGTTAGCTGACCCACCGGTCCAACTTCCTGATAAAGCACCAAAAGCTTTCCACGTATCCTCTACATAGAAATTCTTAAAGATGGCATAGACGAGGATAAAGCCTATCATTATACTAAAAACCGCAACGATGAATCCTCCCAGCATTCTTGGACCAAGTTTAATTACACTTCGAACATCACACTTTAACAGCATAAGCATCAGCATAGCAGGAAGAAGTGCATTTTTAACGCCTTCATACATGGCGGCATTTGACTCGCTATCCCCAAATAATCCTGCCGTTTGCATAAGAGCCGCTCCTATATAAATAAGTACAATACCTGGAATAAACTTAAAAAATCCATTGGCTTTAAATCTTTTTTCAATTCCTACCATGAGCGCAGCAAAGGCAGTTAACACACTCACATACATAAATCCATCTTGAATCATTTATTCTTCCCCCTTCATCTCCCCGAAAATGTTTTTATGCAAAACAAAATCCAGCCCAACGTTTGAAAACGTCAGGCTGGATTTCGTCTAGGTCTATGTAGACAAAGCAGCTGTTATTTGCTGATATTTTTTCTGTGCATCATGAAACGCTACCACCAGCGCTTTTTGGGAAGACCCGAAGTAGCGGCTGTTAATGTCGTCTATAAGGGTGGGATCACTTATATGACGTCCAATAAAAATTGATTGAACAAATCGAACGGTTAACTCAATCGTCGCTGAGCATTCCACATCAATAATTTTTCCATTTGTTTTATCAACTACCAATCCTAAAAAATACTGATTGAACTTTTTAGTAATCGGATTGCTTTGAGGAGCTTTGGCATCTCCAATAATATAGATAGTATCTTGATCATACATGATTTTTTATTCCTCCTAAAAGAGATAACAGACGATGCTAGGGACCGGCAAATGAACATTTGCGGAGCTACGCAACATGTATTCGCTTTCATAAGGAACATTATAATCTACTCTCAATATATCATCTATAAAACAATTTCACAATATAAATTTTATACTATTCAGAATAAAATAATATTTACCCTATAAAAAAGGCCGTACGAATACATACGGCCTTTCTGCGTCATCCTTTGAACATTGTAGAGGAAAAACGGTTAGGGTAATCTGTCATCACTACTTTTACTGAAGCCTGCTGGAGCTTCAAAAAGTCATTCAGTTCATTAATTGTATATACTCGTAAGTCTAATCCTTCTTGCTTTGCTTTTTTCCCGTACGAAGAAAGAGCAAACGACATATCACAGTGCAGGTGCGCACCTATCGATTTTGCTTTTCCAATCGCATCTTCACTCACCCCTTCAAATAAAAATCCTGTTGGGATATATGAATGGAGAGATCTCACTTTAGCCAAGCTATCATAGTTAAAAGATGACAAAATAACTTGATCTTCTAAATCAAACTCATCGATTAGACGAAGAACTTTTTCCTCAAGTTTTGGATAGTAAATTTGGTCACTTTTTAATTCAATGTTCACGGTCATTTCTGTCTTTTTGTCCATCATCCACTCAAACACTTCTATTAACGTGGGAATTGATTGTTTAGAAAAACGAGAATCATACCAGCTTCCAGCATCGAATAACCGCAGCTGTTTATATGAAAATTCTTGAACATATCCCATTCCATTCGTCGTTCTGTCAATTCGTTCATCGTGAATCACTACTATTTCTCCGTCTTTGGTTAGTTGTACATCCAATTCAATACCTGAAACTCGCATTTTTCTAGCTTCTTCAAATGCAATCATTGTATTTTCAGGATATCGTCCGCTAAAGCCGCGATGCGCATAAAGATCAATTGAATTATTCATTGTCCTCTATCTCCCCTAACTAGTCATTCACTAAATAAAAAGCTCGTCCTCAAAATAACTTGAAAGACGAGCTTCGTAATCATACGTTATTTTTGATTGGCTACTTCTAATGCTCTATTCGTTTCTTTTGCTGCTTGATCAAGTGCTTGTTTCGGCTTTACTCCCTGGTACAGGCTTTCCATTCCTGTTACTACCTTTTGGCGTGATTCCGGAAATACCGAAATTAAAGCGCCTTGTGTTGCCGAAGTTGATTTAGTTTTATGAAGCTGATCAACCGTCACTTTTAGTTGAGGATATTTTTTCCATTCTTTCTTTACGATTTCTTGATCATATGCTTTAGGATTAACCGCAAAATAGCCACTTTCCACGTGCCATTTTGCCTGAACTTCTGGTGTTGCTAAATATTTCATGAAGTCCCACGCCGCTTTAGATGTTTCATCACTAATTCCTTTAGACATCCATAAAGATGCTCCCCCGATAGCTACTCCTTGGCGATCCTCTTCTTTTGGCACAGGAAGATCTGATACACCCACATCAAATGGAGCATTGTCTACTAATGTTTTAATACCTGCTGATGAATCTAAAAACATTGCAATTTTTTTAGATTGAAATGCTGCGCGCATATCATCCCAGTTTTGCCCTACATTGTAGAAGGTACCTTCTTTGTACATATCATTGATTAAATTAAATGCGTTTTGTCCTTCTTTTCCATTAAATACTGCCTTCTCGGCATCCCCTTTACGACCGTTTTCGTGATCTACATACAAACCGCCTTGAGAAGCAACTAGCTCTTCAAAGAACCATCCGTAATTTAGAATTGAAAAACCGTATTGTGATGTTTTATTTCCTTGTTTCTCTGTTAGTTTCTTTGCAGCTGCCTTTAATTCATCATACGTTTTTGGTGGATTTTCAGGATCTAACCCTGCTTTTTTAAAGGCATCTTTGTTGTAAACTAACACAGGTGTTGAAGAGTTAAACGGCATTGAATATTGCTTTCCATCTACTTGGTAATAGCTTGAAATATTTTTCTCCCACTGTGAAGTATCGTAGTGGTCTTCATCAATAAATTTTTGAACAGGCTGAACCTTACCACTGTCTATCATGAATTTCGTTCCTACTTCGAACGTTTGCATGATAGCAGGTGCATCTTTAGTTCCTGCTACCGTATTAAATTTTGTTTGTGCTTCCTCATACGTTCCTTGGAAAACGGGCTTTACTTCAACTTTATCCTGAGATTTATTGTACTCATCGACTATTTTATTGAGTGATTTTTCAAGGTCACCGCTCATGGCGTGCCAAAAAACGACTTCTGTTTTACCTGATGCTGTTTTTTTAGTTTCTTGCGCTTCCGAAGAACCAGTTGAGTTTGAGCAAGCGCCTAGAATGACCAGCAAGCATGCCGTTACGATAGCCAATATCTTTTTCATCACATTCACTCTCCTATTTAATTGCACCTTGTGTTAATCCTTTTTGAAGACGTTTTTGACCTAGGAATAATAGTAATAATGTCGGTATAATAACAACCACGACAGCAGCCATAACCACTCCCCAATCAGTTGAAATCTCCTGCGTTTGCATTTGTTTTAAACCAATCTGAACGGTACGAACATCCTCTGTATTTGTCACTAACAGTGGCCATAAATACATATTCCATGTTGTTAAAAAGCTATATACGCCAAGCGTAACTAGACTTGTTTTAGAAACAGGAAGCACAACATTCCAAAAGAAACGAAAGCGGCTGATCCCTGCGACTTGAGAAGCTTCATACAGCTCGCCCGGAATGGTTTTAAACTGTTGACGCAATAAAAATGTTCCAAATGCTAAGGCGAAAAAAGGAATTGTTAATCCCAAATAGTTATTAATCCAGCCTAGCTTTTGTGCTGTTAAAAAGTTAGGAACCATCGTTGCTTCCCATGGAATCATCATCGTAGAAATAAAGAGAAAGAAAATAGTATCTCTTCCTTTAAATTTAATAAATACAAATGCAAAAGCAGCCAAACTTGAAACTAACAGCTGCCCAGCCATGACAAAAATAGATACAGCAAAACTATTAATTAAATAATGAAGCAGCGGAACTTTTTCAAAAGCATCCCGATAGTTTTCAAATGAAAAAGATGATGGCCAAATCTTCCCTTCCAACACTTCCGCTCCACTCATAAAACTAATGGAAAAAGCGTATAGAATAGGAAACATCAATACTAAAGTAGCTGCAATGAGTAACAAATAAGTTGTCCATTTTCTCGTGATGCTCATTGATAATGTACCTTCCTTTCTCCAAGCTTAAATTGAAGAGCCGTAACCAGTAGAATACAGAAAAACAAAATTGTAGCTTGAGCACTTGCAGAGCCAACATTATAGTTTACAAATGCATCTTTGTAGATTGAATAAACAATGACATTTGTGGAATCTGTAGGCCCGCCTTTTGTTAAAATGTCAATTTGTCCAAACGTTTGAAACGCGTTAATAAACGAAACGGTGATAATAAAAAACAGCGTTGGCGAAAGCATAGGAAGCGTAATTTTACGGAGCTGATACCAATAGCTAACTCCAGCAATACGCGCGTTTTCATACAGCTTTTCATCAATATTTTGTAACCCGCCAAGTAAAATTAAAAAGGTAAAACCAATGTTCATCCAAATCGTAGAGATGGACACAGCAATCAGCGCATACTTAGGATCTAATAACCACTGCACATCATGAATGCCTACAAGATTTAATACTTTATTAATAACACCGATTGTCGGGTTATACATAAACATCCAAATTACAGAAGAAGCCGCTACGCTCATTCCCATCGTAGATGAAAACATTGTTCTGAAAAAACCAATTCCTTTTAGCTTTTCATTTGCGATTAGCGCTAGGAATAATGCAATAATTAAGCCAATAGGCACCGTGTATAGTACAAATAAAAAAGTGGCTTTCATACTTTGTAAAAAGTTTGGATCTGTAAATAGATAAAAGAAATTTTGTAATCCTACAAATTTCAAGGGATTTCCCTGTGTGTCTGTAATAAAAAGACTTAAATATAAGGTCTTAATCATTGGGTAGAAAAGAAATACACCAAATAACAATAATGATGGCAGCAAGTAAGATAATCCTACCAATAGGTTAGGCATTGACTTCTTTTCTTGTGGATTTGATGAAACAGAAACAGGCGAGTTTGCTGTTTTGGTAACAGCACTCATACAAATGCCCCCTTTACAGTTAAATCTTCCGTTGATGGTTCATAGTGCAAGCATGAACCTGTATCACTATCAAATAAAAACAGGTGTTTTGGATCGATAAAAATAGGGACGCGCTCTCCCACTTTTATATTCCATTGACCGTTCCACTTAGCCATCCACTGTTTGTCTCCCATTTGAAATGTAAGCAGTGTTTCCGTTCCTAGAATTTCGACATTATCTACCTCTACGATAAAGCTGGTGTTGTCGTTTGTCGCAAGCTGAACGTGCTCAGGTCTTACTCCAACCACAACTTCCTTTTTACCGCTAAGGTTGTTGTATGATGCACTCATAGAAATAGCTCTTCTATCTTCAAAAACGAGTAAGTTATTTTCTATAGAAACGTTTGATAAGTTCATAGGGGGAGAACCTATAAACGACGCTACGAACGTGTTTGCCGGTGCATTGTAAATATCGAGCGGACGCCCAACCTGCTGAATATTACCTCCATTTAAAATCATCATTCGATCCGCCATCGTCATCGCTTCCGTTTGATCATGCGTGACATAAATCATCGTAATACCTAACTTACGCTGAATCTGGCGAATTTCTGATCTCATCTTTGCTCGCAGCTTCGCATCCAAGTTGGATAACGGCTCATCCATCAGGCAAATAGGTGAATGAGTAACTATAGCACGTGCGAGTGCTACACGCTGACGCTGTCCTCCCGAAAGCTGTCTAGGCTTTCGTTTTAAATATTCACTTAAACCAAGCATTTCTGCTGCTTCCCTGCAGCGCTTGTGCTGTTCTTGCTTTGAAATCTTCTTTGTATGCAGACCAAAAAGAATATTTTGTTCTACTGTCAAATGCGGATATAAAGCATAGTTTTGAAACACCATGGACAAATCGCGCTGACTTGGAAGCAGTTTATTTGCTTTTACATCCCCGATTAGCAACTCTCCCTGTGTGACTTCTTCTAATCCGGCAATCATTCGCAGCATTGTACTTTTCCCGCACCCTGAAGGACCTACTAATACGAAGAATTCTCCAGGTTCAATTGTGACATTAATATCTTGAATGACATTTGTTTTTTGATCGTATGACTTTCCAACGTTAACTAACTCTACTTTTTTCATTAAAAACGCTCCTTTCTCGCTCATTCATATTTTTTCCACAGCCATGATTTTCCTGTAGAAACTGCCGTAGCCCCTGCTTTTAAAGCAGCTTGGATATGGCTTTCATTTTGAATGAGTCCACCTGTAATAATAGGGATACTTGTTTTTTTAACGATTTTCTCTATCATCTCCGGAATCAATCCTGGCATTAGTTCTAATGCATCCGGTTTAATATCTTGAACGGTTTTTAACCCTTGTGCTACTGCGTCTGTATCCACTAAAAACAGCCGCTGAATAGCAACCAGCCCTTCCTGTTTTGCGTAATTAATGAGTGAACTTTTAGTGGTTACGATACCTGTGGGCTTTACAAACTTAGCGAGAAATTTAAGCCCTTCCCGGTCATAGCTAATTCCCGGAATTTTTTCAATGTGTAAGAAAACCGTTCGATTATGCTGTTTGAGTAAATCTACATAGCGTTTAATTACACTGATGTTTCCCGTTAATAAAAAGGCGGCCTGGATCTCTGTTTCTAAAAATTGCTCTAAATTTTTCGGACTTTTAATGGATGCAATTAAACGATCTTGTCCAAGCTGTTGTAAGAAATCTGCTTCCTTATTCAAAACGATTCCTTCCTTTCATTTATAAAAAAACCACAAAAAACGCATAGGATGTTTATATAGACCTATTGTTTTTTGTGGTTTCTCAATTTCATAACCTTAGTAACTATTCACTTATCGTTCACATGTTTTATAATAATGGTTATTTGTGAAGGCAATATAAAGAAGCTGTTGAGTTTTGTAAAGTAAACGTATAGTTCCTGTAAATCTGCTGAAGATAAAAAAAGCCGTTGATTTCTCAACGGCTTCACAGTGCACATTCTTCGATTTCAAATCCTAAATCTTCAATTAATCCCCAGTCAGCTGTAGGTTCTTGACCTTGAGTCGTTAAATAATCGCCTACAAAAATTGAGTTTGCAGCAAACAAACCAAGCGGCTGAAGTGATCTGAGGTTAACTTCTCTGCCTCCTGAAATTCGAATTTCTTTGGTTGGATTTACAAAACGCATCATCGCTAACAGCTTTAAGCATTGCATTGGCTTTAACGCCTTTTTGTCTTCTAGAGGCGTTCCTGGAACGGCAACAAGAAAATTGCATGGAATAGAATCTGCATCTAACTTTTTAATTTGAAAAGCTAATTCAACGGCTTGTTCATTTGTCTCGCCCATTCCAAAAATTGCACCGGAACAAGGTGACAAACCTGCTTTTTTAGATGTAGTAACCGTATCGACTCGATCTTCATAGCCATGCGTAGAACAAATATTGTCATAGTTATCAGCGTGAGTATTTAAATTATGATTATAGCGATGAACACCCGCCTCGACTAGTTCGTGTGCTTGATCATCTGTTAAAAATCCTAGACAGGCACAGATTTTCAAGTCTGTCTTTTGACGAATTTCCTTTACCGCTCCCACTACGTGCGCTACTTCTTTATCAGTAGGGCGGCGGCCTGACGCTACGATACAATATGTACCTGCTTTTCTTTTTTGAGCTTCAAAAGCACCTTCTACAATTTTCTCTTTTGTTAACCACGCATACTTATCAATCGGCGCTTCTGATACAATCGACTGCGAACAATATCCACAGTCTTCTGGGCATAAACCCGATTTAGTATTGATAATCATATTAAGCTTTACTTTTTTCCCATAATGATGATGACGAATTAAGTACGCGGCATTCATGACCTCTAACACTTCTTCATCCGGTACATGAAGAAGTTGAAGCGCTTCTTTATATGTAATTTCTTTCCCTTTAATAATAGACTGAGCAAGTGCTTTCCAATCTCTTAAACTTGTGGTTTCCATCGATTCCCCTCCAATTAGTAAACTGAATATAATAAAGAGTTAACATTTATAACTAAAAGTTACCATTATCACGCCTTTTATGTCAACACTTCATAAATAACAGTTAACTTAAAGAGGCTGGGACAAAAGTAGTTGAGCCCAAGTAAAAAACGAACTATTCATCAACCTGTTTGATGAATGGTTCGTTTTTTTTTGGATGATGCATATCGTTTTATTTGTTTCGTTCCTTCTAGCAGTTGATTGGAGGGCAAGGCGAAGACTCCTGCGGGAAAAGCGGAACAGGTGAGACCCCGCAGGAGCGAAAGCGACGAGGAGGCTCAGCGGCCGCCCGCGGAAAGCGAAGCCTTGCACGGAAATCAATTGCGGTGTCATAACCAGTCCAGCTCATGTATCTCATTTGTTCGTCTTTCGATTGGATTTATTTCGTTATGTCCCAGCCTCTTTGCTTATTGCGCTTGCAGTGTGTAAATAACCGATACAAAGTCTCCAAATTTTTTATCGTATGCTTCAACACCCGGATATTCATGAGTTAGAGCAATTCCTGCGTACATGAGCTCATCTCCATAAGCTGTTTGGTCTGTTTCCATCACTGTATATTCATAATCAGGATGAAGCCCTTTTAGCTCAATGCGTTCATAAGAAGGATTTGATCTAGCTAATACTTGATAATAACCGATGATTGCCTGTTTTTGATCGGATGAAACAACCATCCAGCTCGTCACATTTCCATCTTGTTCAAACGGACTTTTTAATCGATAGAATGTTCCATTTTGAATAAGAGATCGGTATTTTTTATAATACTGAATTTGTTTTTTTACCGTTTCTTTTTCATCTTCTGTCATCAGCGTAACATCTAACTCATAACCGAATGCGCCAAAATACGCAACGTCTCCTCTTGTTTCTAGACTTGTTACTCTGCGTACTTGATGATTTGGTACGGCTGATACGTGTGCTCCCATTGAACTGATTGGATAAGCAAAAGACGTGCCGTACTGAATTTTTAGACGTTCAATCGCGTCCGTGTTATCGCTCGTCCAAGCTTGAGGAGCATAATAAAGCATTCCCGGATCAAATCTAGCGCCCCCGCTTGCACACGATTCAAATAAAATATCCGGAAACTTCTTTGTTAGTCGCTCATACAAATCATATACTCCTAAAATGTAGCGATGTACTACTTCAAACTGGCGATTCGCGGGTAGCCCAACAGATCCAATCTCCGTTATATTTCGATTCATATCCCATTTTATATAAGAGATAGGTGCTTCACTTAAAATAGCTTCCATTCGTTCATAAATATAATTCACTACTTCTTCTCGTGAAAAATCAAGCACGTATTGATTTCGTCCATGAGACTGATGACGATTTGGTACATGAATCAACCAATCTGGATGCTGTTCATACAAGTTGCTTTGCTTTGAAATCATTTCAGGTTCAAACCATAATCCAAACTCCATGCCTAAATCCGTTACTTTTTGAGCCAATGACTTCATACCGCCCGGAAGCTTATTTTTGTCTACAAACCAGTCTCCAAGAGAAGTTGTATCATCATTACGTTTACCGAACCAGCCGTCATCCAATACAAAAAGTTCAACGCCTAGCTTTTGTGCTTCTTTGGCAATATGTACAATTTTCTCTTCGTTAAAATCAAAATACGTCGCTTCCCAGTTATTAATTAAAACCGGGCGCTCCAAATCCCGCCATTTTCCTCTAGCGAGACGCTTGCGATAAAGCTCATGATACTCTTGGCTAAGTCCGTTTAGACCGCTATTTGAATAAGCCAGTACTAGTTCTGGTGATTGAAAAGTTTGTCCACTTTCTAGTCGCCACTGAAAATCAAAAGGATGAATGCCCATCGTTATTCTTGATACATTATAATGATCTACTTCCACTTGTCCAAGAAAGTTTCCGCTGTATACAAGACTAAAACCATACGCTTCTCCACTATGTTCAGTTGCAGCTGGATTCTTTAAAATTAAAAATGGGTTTTGCTGACTGCTGCTTGTACCTCTCGCACTAGAAATACTTTGAATACCAGGCTGAAGCATTCGTGTTTTCACGTGTCTTTCTCGAATCCACGCACCGGAAAGCTGAACCATCTCATAATTTGATGTAGGCAAATCAATGCTGCCGCTCATGATACGCAAAATATCGACTGCTTCTTCTCCTCTATGCTCAAATCGTGCGTGACGCGTAATAATATTTCGGTCTTCGTAAACGGTATACGTTAAAATAAGTGATGCATTGAGCAATTTATCAATCAGTTCAACTTCTACACTTGTGGCTTCACTTTCTTCTTCTACATATGTAGCAGGTAAGCCGTTCAATGGCTTCTTGCCTTTGTAAATTTTATGGTTATCGTATTCAAAATTCGTGATTCGGCTTCCGTTTTGCTGAAGAAGTTGATAGGCTGGCTCTCTGAAGTCTGTTGTTCCATAAGAAGGATACTCTTGTTTAATTGTTTCAAGAGAAAATGCTAGTTCTCCTTCATATACTGAAGCGCTAGCTCCTCTTGTTTCTACACGTAAAAAATGCTGAAAAGATGAACGGTGCTTAAGCTTCTTTCCATAGTACAAGTGACCAAGCTGCCCGTTTCTCAACACTGAAAAGATATAACTTACATCCCGTCCCTGCAGGTGAAATTCCTTTGTACCTTCATTAAATAAGATTCCCACTTTATTCCTCTCCTTACCATCAAATATCTAACGAGACATTTCCTTTTTCATCTATTGCCGTTGCATGCTCAAAGGCAGATGCTAAATTAATCTCTGTTCTCTCATACCATTTCGCTAAATCTTTAAATAACTCTTCTGTTTCAAGCATTCTTGTATCTATTCGCAGTTCAGTTTCATAGCTATGAAGAGACCAAGTGCTTTCACTAAATAAGGTCAGTTCTACATCTAGACACATGTCTTTCCAATTGGGAGCACACAGAATAGGATGGCGTATATCTGAACATGCAATGGTGTAGCGGTTAGAACCATTCTTATTCATAAAACAATGAACAAAAGAGGCATTCACATCGCCCTTACTAGTTTGTAAAGATTTATATAGTTGGATATCTAACAATGGAACGCTCCATTTTAATTTCATTTTTGGAAGAATTCTTTTTTTAACCGACTTGACCGTTAATTTAATAAAGTAAACACCATCTTTTTTTGTTTCATCCAATACGACATGCACACCTGGTTCCTTGTTTATCTCCAAGTTTATATAGGGTGTAGCAATCACTTCCTTCATCTCCTTCACCATCATTCTTAACTTTGTACACCAACAAAATGTAACCGCATTCAAAAATTTGTTCTCGTATTTATTACAAGTAGATCACCCTAAACGAAGCTTTTTTTACTTTCTTTCATTTTATGTAAAATACTTTCTAGGCTCAATGGTAAAAATCAAAGTGAAAAAGAGCATTTTTTTGCTTTATCTAGTAATCAATTAAATGCTCTTTATCTCTTAGCGCGCAATTTTCTCTTCTTTTTCAAAAAAAGATGACAAACCTAATAATATAGTATAATAATAAATAATGCAGAATGATTATACACAGAAAGGATGACAAATATGAATCATGAACCTTCTCTTCTTAAACAACTAAAATTATGGCATATTGTTGTGATAGGGTTAGGCTACATGGCACCTATGGCCGTTTTTGATACATTTGGCATTGTAACTGAATCAACAGATGGACATGTTTCAGGCGCTTATGCATTCACGTTGATTGCTATTTTATTTACAGCCATTAGTTACGGAAAGATGGTAAAAGCTTTTCCCGGAGCTGGTTCCTCTTATACATACGCACAGCAAGTAATGAATCCAAGCATTGGTTTTTTGGTAGGATGGACGGCTCTTCTTGATTATCTATTTCTGCCAATGATTAATGCACTTTTGACAAATATTTACCTAAGTTCTCTGTTTCCAGGTGTTCCAAAGGCCGTATGGATTATCAGCTTTGTTGTCATCATGACCATAATGAATATTTTCAGCGTTCATTTAACCGTTTCTTTTGGTACGCTATTAGTTGCTTTTCAAATTTTAGTCGCTATTATCTTTATTATTTTAAGTGCTACAACTCAAGGCCAAGAGCTATCATTTAAACCGTTTATAAGTGAATCGGCCTCTATATCTCTGTTATTAAACGGAGCAGCTATTTTATGCTTTTCTTTTTTAGGATTTGATGCTGTAACCACTATGGCCGAAGAAACACTTAAGCCTGAGAAAACCATTCCTAAAGGGATTCTTATCATTGCGTGTACGGGAGGCGCCTTATTTATCACGGTTTCTTACTTTGCGCAGCTTCTTTTCCCTTCAGCCTCTTTGTTTCATGATTTAGAAGGTGCATCAGCGGAGATCGCTTATAAAATTGGCGGCCAGCTTTTTCAATCTATTTTTGTAGCAGCGGCCTTGACTTCAACTATTGCTTCTGGACTTGTCTCACATATGAGTGCATCAAGACTTCTCTATGCAATTGGGAAAGATGGTTATCTGCCTCGGGGAATTTTTGGCTATATTCACCCTAAAACAAAGACGCCTGTTTGGAACGTAGTGATTATTGGTGGCCTCTCTTTAATTTCACTAGGTCTGTCTCTTGAAAAAGCTACCTCTTTAATTAATTTTGGTGCTTTAATTGCGTTCAGTTCAGTGAACATAGCGGTTTTTATCCATTATTTTATTCAACAAAACAAACGATCTCTCAGTGGATATATTTCATATGTACTTATGCCTTTACTCGGCAGTTTATTTTTATTTTTTATGTGGCTTAACTTAGAAAAAACATCTTTATTTATCGGTATTATATGGAGTATAATCGGAATTATTTATTTACTGATTGCCAGACGAAAAAATAATATTACCATTCCTACTTTTCATTTTGATTAAGGAAATAGACTTAACACATGAAAGCTGCATTTACTATACCAATGAAAAAATCCGAACACATTCGATTCTTAATCAAGAATCAAACGCGTTCGGATTTTTCTTCAACTAAAATACTTTCGTACCAGCCTTTTTCTATTTTTTAGATTGTGAGACTTTTTCCAAAATACGCCTTTTACGGTAAAGCATCATTCCAACTTCTCCTATATCGCTAATCGCTTGTTTGTTAATATACGCCCCAAATACCATTCCTGCTATAGGAATCATTTGAAATAGCTTTTTCCATCCCAAGTTGTCTCTATAGGTTAGAAACACTTCTCTCCAACCTTGGAGCTGCTGCAAGCTCTGCGTTCGATTACCGCTTGCTAATTCTTCTAAAATCGCACGCTTTCCTACAATATCAGAGGACGAAAACTGCATGCATTTGACCATAAAAATTCGTTCCTCTTGCTCAGTGGGGTCATAACCATAAGAAACAGCCACTTCTTGCAGTGTCTTAAGTGTAAGCCCTAATACAAAAGGAACATCAATCGCCAGTGTGAAAATCCCGCCTACCCCAGTTGTAGCTCCTTGCAGCTGTGCATTCTTTTTTCGGACTTCAATAAAATACTCTGCCAATTCATCCATTTCCTGCAGAGATAAATGCTGAATATCCTCTATCGAAAGCTGTTTCTTTTCTTGTAATTGTGCTGATGCTTTTTCTAGCGTGGCAGACGTATTAGCTAAATACTGGCCTCCATTATCAACATACTTAGCAATTTCATCTAATAATTTTTCTATTTTTTGATGAATGAACTTTGGCGTTACTTTATCTAAAGCTGAAAAAGGCAAGCGAGCCAGCCGCTCCCAGAAAAAAAGTCCTTTTTGGTCTTTCTCCCACTTTTCAATTTTTCGTAACTCTACTCTTAACTGCTCATGCTCTGACATATCCTCACTCTTTTCCTCGATTTATCAGCTCTGCCCTACTTGTTTATTCCGCACATATTTAATGATAAAAAACAATGCAATTAAAACAACAATTCCGATTCCAATAGGCTGCATATATTGAGAGACAATCGGCCCGACCTCTTTCCACTTAGGTCCTAACTTATATCCTAAATATACGTAAATAGCCGTTACTGGAAGCATCGCAACAAATGTGTAAATAGAAAACAGCCATACATTCATTTTTGCCATCCCGCACGGAAAAGAGATAGCCGTGCGCACTCCTGGAATAAAGCGTCCAAAAAAAGCAACCCCGCTGCCGTACTTATTAAAAAAGCGATCGGCAGCGTCAATTTCTTTTTCTTTCACCAAAAAGTATTTTCCATATTTTAAAACCAGCGGTCGTCCACCGTAACGTCCCAGTGCATAAAGAGTCAACGGTCCGCAAACACCGCCTACTGTACCTGCAAGGATAGCCAGATACAAGTTCATATCACCTTGATACACCCAATATCCCACTAAAGGTAAAACAAGCTCTGCCGGGACAAATTCAAACGTTAATGCTAAAATTACGCCAAAATAAGAGAGCTGTTTTAGCGCTTCAATTAAAGAAAGTAAAACCGACTCTAACAAAAATTCTCCTCCTCATGTCATTAAATCTAAGACTGCAAAACTATAATTAGCCGATTGATAGATAAAAACCAATGCGACATAGTTTTTTCCTTTCCCTCTTTACGTATTACGTACTACAAAAGTTTCAATAAAAAAAAGCGCTAGTTTTATCCAGCGCTTTTATAGTTTAAAGTTAATTTGAATAATACCTACTTTACGAAGAGCATCGTATAAAATAACTAAAGCCGGTCCTAAAAATAATCCGACAAAGCCTAAAAGTTTAAATCCAATGTACAAACTAACTAGTGCAGCCAAAGGTGAAATGCCCATATTTGTAGAAAATACTTTTGGTTCTACTACACGTCTTACTACCGTAATGACTCCAAATAGAATAAATAAGCCGATTGCTAATGAGTCATGTCCTTGAGTAAGAGCAAAAATCCCCCATGGAACGAGCACCGAGCCTGTCCCAAGGATTGGTAAGATATCGACAATTACAATTAATAAACTAAGAAGCGCGGTATATGGAACATCTAATAGCCAAAGCCCTACATAAGCCATTACAAACGTCATGACACTTAAGATAATTTGTGCCTTGATAAAACCAACCCCCGCTTGGATAAGCTGAGTGATGACAACTTGTAGCTTATATTTCGTTTCTTCTGTTAAAAATGACTTAATTTTATTTTTAATAGCAGGCAGCTCAAGGCTGATAAATACAAGTGCTACTAAATAAATAAGAAACTCTAATAGAAACCCAGGAACAGTAGCGGCAAAGCTAATGATGATTTCTACGGTACTTTTTAATAGAGAATCTAATGAATTTACGGTTTTTTCAAGCGTGCGCTCGATAGAAGAAATCACTTCTGTAGGAAGAGCGTTTGAATAGTATTTCCACTTAATAATAGTTGGATAAATCGCGGTTTCATAGATTTCTTTTACAAAGGAAGGCGCTATTTTTGAAAGAGCAACCACTTGCGTAACGATTGTCCGAACAATAAAAAATCCAATAAGTATGAGCGAAACAACATATAAAATGAAGGTCATAAGCACTGCATAGACTCTCTTCATTTTAAAAGATTGATGCAATTTTTGAACAATACCCTCAAGTGCTAATGCTGTTAATAAAGCAAACACAATCGGTAAACTGTAAGGGATTAACAAACATACGATTACTATCGAGGCGATGACCCATATTCGCTTTTTCCACATACTCTACTATCCCCCTACTAGCTAAGCTATCTCTATATTTACTGATAAAGAAAGGAACCAGTGACTGCTTTATGTAAGAATAAAATTTGGATATTTTTATACCTGATGTTACATATTATAGGGTCAATTCCCATAATAATAAAGGGATTATTATGAAAAAAGCTACTTATTCTAATTTTTTGAATAGAATAAGTAGCTTTTTAATTTATAAATTAGCCGGCCCTCATGACCTCTGTACCTTTTTTAGGGTCAAATTTGCCTTCTGATTTAGACATTACAATTGCTGCTAGTGTGTTTCCTACTAAGTTAACAACCGTACGTGCCATATCCATGATTCTGTCTACTCCGGCGATGAAGGCTAATCCTTCTGCGGGAACACCGATTGTGCCAAGAGTAGCTAGTAATACAACAAATGATGTTCCTGGCACTGCAGCCATTCCTTTAGATGTAACCATCAATACAAGAATGAGCGTCAGCTGTTGAACGATCGTTAAATCAATACCATACACTTGCGCTAAGAATAACGCTGCAATCGCTTGATAAAGAACGGAACCATCTAGGTTAAATGTATAACCAATTGGTACAACGAACGATACGATAGCTTTTGGACAGCCCATCTTTTCAAGTTTTTCCATAATACGCGGAAGAACTGTCTCAGAACTAGATGTACTGTATGCTAACAACAGTTCATCTTTCATATAGCGGAATAAGTGGAAAATGTTAATTCCTGCCCATTTCGCAATTCCTCCTAATACAACAAGTAGGAAGAAAATTAGCGCTAAGTAAACTAAGATAACAAGCTTTCCTAATGAAAGGAGTGACTCTAAGCCGAATTTTGAAACTGTTACACCAATTAAAGCAAATACACCAATTGGAGCCACTTTCATTACAAGGTTTACCACGTGAAACATTGCGTGAGAAACGCCGTCGAAGAATTGTACAACTGGCTTTCCTCTTTCCCCAATTGCCGCTACTCCAAGTGCAAATAACACTGTAAAGAAGATAATTGCTAGCATGTCTCCTTCAACAATTGACTGGAAGAAGTTTGTCGGAACAATGTGTAAGAAAGTTTCAGCCACTGACTTTCCTTCTTGCTGTTCGGATGTTTCAACGTATTGTGAAATATCACTCTTCTGTGCTGAATGAATGTCTACACCTTGCCCAGGATGAAAAATATTAGCAATCAATACACCGATTACAATTGCAAAAGTCGTAATAATTTCAAAATAGAGAATGGTTTTAACGCCGAGCTTTCCGACCTGTTTACCGCTCCCTGCTCCTGCAACTCCAACGACTAAGCTTGAGATAACAATTGGAACAACAATCATCTTAATTAATCTTAAAAATAGGTCTCCTAGCGGCTGTAGGTATGTTACTACACGCGGATCGTTAAACCAAATTACCCCTACAAGAACACCAAGGATTAAACCGGTAAAAATCTGCGTAGCCAAACCAAAACGAATTTTTTTCATAGATGTACCTCCCCAAAGATGTATGACATTTGTATATACTTTTCTGAAAAAACAAAAAAAGACTATTCTTAAGAAAGAACAGCCTTTTACTTACGCTATTTTGGGCTCTTTCTCTCAATAAAGCAAACGGGGTTAACTGTCGGATTCGGAATTGAGAGTTTCCTACCTTTTGTAAGGATTCACCCCAAGGCAGCTTTACTGCCGATAATGATTCCCCCGCTCTATACGATTAAGCTTATTATTCAGTTTTTATAAAATTAAAACGATCTATACGTTGTCATACGTTTTTTACAGTCAATAAAACTAAACAGAAGTCTTACTTTTACTTAACTTTATACTGCACAAATATTAATTTACTATTTTTCGACACGTTTTGTCAATACCCATGTTTGTAAAACGCTTTCAAAAGGCGATAATATATATTTATGCAAAAAAGCTATTGCAACATTGCAATAGCTTTTTCTTGCTCTTTGAGTCTCTATTAGAAGTTTAAGGGACTAAAGAACACGCGTGTTTATTTTATAAAAATACAAAATATAGAATAGCTGCTAAAACAATTCGATATAGTGCAAATGGTACTAATTTGATACGATTAATTAATTTCAGGAAAAAGCGAATAGATACCAGCGCAAAAATAAAGGCGCTGATAAAACCAGCAATAAAAAACGGTAGTGCATCTGATGTGAAATACTGCCAGTTTTTAACCAATGAAAGTCCACTTGCTCCTGCCATGATTGGCACTGCCATAATAAATGTAAAATCTGCGGCTGCCTTATGGCTCATTCCAAGAAGAACCCCTCCTGAAATCGTTGAGCCTGAACGAGAAAAACCTGGCCAAAGAGCAATACATTGAAACAGTCCTATACCCAATGCTTGTCCATAAGACATTTGGTCCACCGTCTCTACACGCGGACGTTTAGGTCCAAACAAATCTGCTAGAATCATTAATACAGCTCCGACTACTAAGCCAATTAGCACCGTATTTAAAGAAAACAAATGTTCATCAATGTAATCATCAAACAAAAGTCCTAACACTCCTGCGGGTAACAGACCAACAATTACCTGCATTAAATTCAAGCGATTTGTCGGTCCAATTGGAGCAGCTGGTTTTTTTCCTAATCCTAATAAATTAATAAAACGATCTTTAAAAATAACAACTACTGCTAAGATCGACCCTAGCTGAATAACAATTTTAAATGTATTAGCTACTGGAGATGAAAATAATTCTTTTGAATTTAACCACAGGTCATCCACAATAATCATATGCCCAGTTGACGAAACAGGAGCAAACTCTGTTAAACCTTCTACAATCCCTAAAATGATTGCTACAATAATTTCCCACATAAAGCTATGTACCTTGCCTTTCTTTCAAATTAATAAGCTTATCGCTTCGTTTTACATGCTCAACTATTTTCCTATTTTGACACTTGCTTTTTTATCATAATTGTTAAAACTATGAAATACAATGTGTATTTGCAAAAAGATAAGAATCTTTAATAATTTGTAATAAAAACCTTACATGCTATAACCAAAAAACAAGATATCAGCTTTTATTTGTTTTAAAAAGCAGTCACTATGTTCGGTATAAATTCCGGGCCCTTAGCTAAAAATGAATCATCTAGACTATTTTTCTTTGGTGTGAAAAAATGACTAAATCATTATGTTTTTTCCATCCTCTTTACTGTCATCTATCATTTTAATCAACTAGTGCTTGCTTATACGACATATCCCCTAAGTAATTTGAAACTTTTTTCTCTCTTTTCTCGTATATAGTAGTATCTTTTTTAGGAGGCTTTTTACTATGAATGGAAATGTACGTACAATGAAATGGATCACTGCTGGGTATGAAGCCTTGCTGGGAATTCCTTTAATTGGCGCGGGGATTGTTATGGGGTTTAGTTATACTCCTCTTTTTATTGGATTTATTCTTCATGCTATCACGCTCATTTTAGCTAATAGACGAGGGTTATCTGCTTATGGAAACATACTAGGGATTGTTACCTCACTGGTTGCTTGGATTCCATTTTTAGGGTTTATCATGCATATTATTACAGCTATTGTGATTGCAATCGATGCCGCTAGACAACGCTAATTGTCTAGCTTTTTTTATTTAAGGGTTGATTTTTTACCGAATGATGGTAAACTTAAGCCGTAAATTGAATAATTTGAATGTTATTTCTACTAGGGGTGTCTGATAGCTCAGACTGAGAGAAGAGTGCAATAAAACTCTTTAACCCTTTGAACCTGATTTGGGTTATACCAGCGGAGGGAAGTAGTCTTGAAAAGAATATATGTTTATTCTTTTTTCGCCTATTCCATCGGGTTCTGTCTATCACAGAACCCGATTTTTTTATGGTTCGGTATAGCTACACTTTATGCGAAACCGGAGGAATATGTCATGTCAAAACAAAATGTATCAGTTTCTATGAAAAAGCCTTTTCCAAACAGTCACAAAGTATATGTCCAAGGATCCAGAGAAGACCTTAAAGTGCCTATGCGTGAAATTCATCAGTCTCCTACTACAGGATCTTTTGGTGAAGAAGAAAATAGTCCCGTCCGTGTATACGACACGAGCGGTGTTTATACAGATCCCTGTTATGAAATTAATTTACAAAAAGGATTACCGGCTCTGCGCGAAAAGTGGATTGCAGAACGAAACGATGTAGAAACATATCAAGGCCGTACGGTTCAGCCACAGGATAACGGTTATTATGATGGTGATCCAAGAGATCAGTATGAGCGCTTTATCACTAATCGTTTACCGTTGCGCGCGAAAAAAAATCAAAATGTAACGCAAATGCACTATGCGAAAAAAGGAATCATCACGCCCGAAATGGAATTTATCGCTATTCGTGAACAGATGGATCCTGAAGTCGTACGTGAAGAAGTAGCAAGAGGACGTGCCATTATCCCTAATAATATCAATCACCCTGAGAGCGAACCGATGATTATCGGCCGCAAATTCCACGTGAAAATTAATGCTAATATCGGAAATTCAGCTATTCGTTCAGCTATTGAAGATGAAGTAGAAAAAATGACATGGGCAACGCGTTGGGGAGCCGATACAATTATGGATTTATCAACAGGAAAAGATATCCACACAACACGCGAATGGATTATCCGCAACTCGCCTGTTCCTGTAGGGACCGTTCCTATTTACCAAGCGCTTGAAAAAGTAAAAGGCGTAGCAGAAGATCTAACGTGGGAAGCATATCGCGATACATTAATTGAACAAGCAGAACAAGGTGTTGATTACTTTACTATTCACGCAGGTGTTCTTTTACGCTATATTCCTCTAACAGCGAAACGTACGACAGGTATTGTTTCACGCGGAGGATCCATCTTGGCGCAGTGGTGTTTAGCTCATCATGAAGAGAACTTTTTATATACTCGCTTTGAAGAAATCTGTGAAATCTGTAAAGCATACGATATTTCTATTTCCCTTGGCGATGGGTTACGTCCTGGTTCCATTGCAGATGCTAATGATGAGGCACAGTTCGGCGAATTAGAAACGCTTGGTGAATTAACTAAAATTGCTTGGAAACACGATGTTCAAGTTATGATTGAAGGTCCTGGACATGTTCCTATGCACCTCATCAAAGAAAACGTAGATAAACAAATGGAAATATGCCAAGAAGCTCCCTTCTATACTCTTGGACCGCTTACAACCGACATCGCTCCAGGCTATGACCATATTACATCAGGTATTGGGGCTGCAATGATTGGTTGGTTTGGGACAGCTATGCTTTGCTACGTAACCCCAAAAGAACATTTAGGTCTGCCGAATAAAGAAGACGTTCGAGAAGGGGTTATCACCTATAAAATTGCTGCGCATGCCGCTGATCTAGCAAAAGGCCATCCAGGAGCACAAAAACGTGATAACGCGCTGTCTAAAGCAAGATTTGAATTTAGATGGAATGATCAATTTAACCTGTCACTAGATCCAGAGCGCGCAAAAGAATATCACGATGAAACACTTCCTGCTGAAGGTGCTAAAACAGCCCATTTCTGTTCAATGTGCGGACCTAAGTTCTGTTCAATGCGTATTTCTCAGGATATTCGTAACATGGCTCAAGAAAACGAGAAAGATGTAAACGAAGTAAGAAAAGAAGGCATGAAAGAAAAAGCTAAAGAGTTTGTTAACAGTGGTTCAAATATTTATCAATAATGAAGTAGAACAGCTTAAAGAACAAATTAAGCTGCTTGAAAGAAAGTTATTATTTGTTCAGCAAAATTGTCAGCACATTATCGTTGAATCATCCCATTCTTCCGTAAGGCGCTGCATTAAGTGTTTCTATCAACAAGAAGCAGAGGCTGAGCCAAAAGTATTTTAGTTGAAGAAAAATCCGAACGAGCTGAATTCTTGATTAAGAATCCAGCTCGCTCGGATTTTTTCATTGGTAGGGTGAACGTAGATTTCATGCATGCAGCAACCGCGATGTAACATGCTTTCCATACTAGCTCCTTAATCCCATATGTTCGTCTTTAGATTGGATTGATTTCGTTACGTCTCTCAATTTCATCCTTTTTTGAAACGTGCTTTCAGCATGTTCTTAATCCAATATAGTATTTTAATAATAACCCAGCCTATAAATGTACCTAGCGTATTCAAAAAGATATCGTCAATATCAAATACTCGTTCCGTTAGCTTGTACTGTAAAATTTCAATCAGAAAACTGATTAAGAAACCCGTCGTAAACACTTGAATAAAACCGTCAAACCACTTCATAAACAAAGGAATAAACATTCCAAGCGGCGCAAACATCACGATATTCCCCAGTATATTTGTCAGCGTGAGGATTATATTCCCGCTGTCCCACATCAGACGGATCGTGCTAAATAAATCCAAGTTCATTGCTTTTCCGTAAACATGTTCGTTTTCCCGTATGAGAGTAGCATAAATGACCACTGCCGTATACGCAATAAATAGAGTGAACATGACTTTTTTAACGATTGACCTGATGCTTACATTCACTTCAACATCACCTTCTTTGACTCCCAAAACCATTTATTATTATCTATATGTACCCGTCCACTGCTTTCATTCGTAGTGAATGCATTTACATGCTTTTTTATCCTATCACATCAATAAATAAATACAATTCCCTTTATACAATTTTATTAAACTTGATTCTTTATAAATAAAAATCCTCATCATTTTATGCTGCTCATTTCATTAATTTCTACATCTATAAATAATAAGAAGCAGCGAGATAACACTTCGCTGCTTCTTATTTAATCTGGATAATAAGGATTCAAATGGATTAATACTTCCTGGATATTATCATGTTTTTTCATAAGTGTTGCTTTGATTTCTCTTCCTAAATCATGACCTTCCTTAATTGTTTTAAAGTGGTCAATTGAAATACGTACATCCACTAATATGTAATGGCCATGTTCTCTTGCTCGAACGCGATCAATCCGCTTCACATCTTCAAATTCATAAATGCTTTCTTCAAGTTCTTTCAGTAGCTCTTCATCAATATTGCCTTCCATTAAGATTTGAAAAGACTCTCCCATCATTTGTCTGGCAATGTTAAAAATTAAATAAGCAACAAAGATACTTGCTATTTTGTCTCCGTATAACAGCAGTTGAACATCCATTTTATCACCAATAATGGATAATAAAACACCAATTGCCGCTGCAATAGAAGCAACAATATCTGCTTTATGATCAAATGCAATTGCCTCAATTGCCTTACTGTGGTGCTGCTTCGCTACGTTTAAAGAATAACGGTATAACAATACCTTTGCTATGTATGAAATAACAGCAATCCACATGGCTAAAATATTTGGAGATTCAACCGGATGGAATAAACCAACGACTCCTTCAAATACCACATAAAATGATACAAGCAATAAAATAATTCCTACGATTCCTGAGACAATCACTTCTGCTTTTCCATGTCCATATGGATGGTCATCATCTGCTGGTTTATTGGCTACTCGTATAACCAACAAGACAATAATAGAGGCAAATACGTCTGCTGCAGAGTGAATACCATCAGCAAATACAGCATCACTATTTCCAATCCATCCTACTATTACTTTCCCTAGCGTAAGGGCAATATTGCTCCATACGCTAATCCATGCTACTTTTTTGGCAATGGACTCCCTTATGCTATTGTTCATTTGCACACCTCGACTTACTTCTTAAAAAATCAGCTTTTTTATCTTATCACTGCACATTCAAGTGGGTCTAGAGCAATCTATTTTCTCTTAGCTATATATGTTTCAGTACCGCAAAATTACTGATAACCCACAACATACTCCTTATTATTTCTCCGCCAACTTCTTACGATCAGTTGCCATTGGAGGTTCTTCCATCCAACCTTGCTCAATCATAATCCGAATTCCATCTTTTCCGTACTTTCCTATACGTCCAATTAGCTGAGAAAATTCTACGGCTACATCCGAACGGAACGACATAGACAAACCAGCACCACAGTTATCAATAGCGATCGTCACCGCTGTGGAAGTATGATACATCATCAGCTTATCTGAAAACGGTGAAATCGTTGAGTTGGTTACATATGCATCAAGCAGCCTCGGACTTGGTAAATCAGCTTCAGACAGTAACTCGGTGAAGTGCTTGATTTGCTTACTTGCAAGCTTGACTCCGTCAAAAAAGTAAGAGCGTAATTTTTGTGTGGTAGCTACTTGACTAAATGCCAGCATCAGCGTTTTACCTAATACATTTGTATTAACAATTTCTTGAATAGCCGTAACCTCCAAAGAAGTTAGAGGATGCATTTGAGAGAAAAGTGGTGATATAAACGTTTTCTGGTCCACAAAATTCACTTTTACAGGATAAGGAATAACCGGAGGTCTCATCAGCATGCTTTTGCTTAAAATAACGTGGTTAGAATTCTTTAAAAGACTGTCGCTTTTTTTTACACATCGGGATAGATGATCATAAATATCTTGCCTTCTCACTGCGCTTAGCGCTCTGGCATATTTCTTCATACCTCCAATGGCCATTTCATTGACATAGATAGCCATAAAAATATCATCAAACAAAGCAGGAACTCCTTTGTTCACATCTTGTTCTCCAAAACCTACTGGGATTGGGATTTTTTCCAAACTGAATAATTCCGTCAATTCATCTACATGAGTTTGTGAAATCTGATGTGCTTTTTTTAAGAGGTCCTTAATCTCAGGATCTTTTACAACAGATAGAAAATACCCAAGAACACATACATACAGCGTATCGCCTAAATATTGCGCCCATAAGTAACCTAACTCGGCTGCGTTCAACCGCTGATTTTGTTGATGTTTTTGCATTTCGCTCTTTATATTTTCGTTCATTCACTTATTCTCCTTTTAGATAAAGTCGTACTTTTACTATCTCCAAAGAAGCGTTGAATAAACCGCATAAAAAAGACCTAGATAACAAGTCTAGGCCTTTTAGGTTACGCATATTTCTGGTCTTCTGTTTCTTTTCTAAAAAAGCTTTTCATCGCGTGAAAAACGTCTGATTTTTGTTTTAAAATAAAGTGTCTAAAACTTTCGTCTTGAATATTTTTGTAAGCAGACATTAAAGTGGAATGTCGATTGTACTGATTCACTTCCCCATACCCAAACATATTTGACACTTTCATTAATTCATTTACTAATTTTACACACCTTGCGTTATCTGAAGTTAAGTTATCACCATCTGAAAAATGAAACGGGTAAATATTATAGCGGCTCGGATCATACTTTTGGTTAATTAATTCAAGCGCTTTTCGGTAAGCAGATGAGCAGATGGTTCCTCCGCTTTCTCCTTTGGAGAAGAAGTCTTCTTCTGATACTACTTTTGCCTCTGTATGATGGGCAATAAATTCAATTTCCACTGTTTCATATTTCGTACGTAAAAAGCGTGTCATCCAAAAGAAAAAGCTTCGTGCCATATATTTTTCCCATATGCCCATCGAACCGCTCGTATCCATCATAGCTAAGACGACTGCTTTAGATTCTGGCTTTATAACTTCATTCCACGTTTTGAATTTTAAATCCTCCGGATAAATAGGATGAAAAGCAGGCTTTCCTGTCATTGCGTTTCGCTTATAAGCGCTCATCATCGTTCGTTTTTTATCAATATTTCCCATCAAACCTGTACGTCTTATATCATTAAATTCAATGTGTTCCACAACAATTTGATCAGATTCTTTTCGCTGAAGATTAGGCAATTCTAATTGAGCAAATAAAGCCTCTTGAAGCTCCATGAGTGACACTTCCGCTTCAAAGTAGTCTTCTCCAGCCTGGTCTCCTGCTCCTTGACCTTTTCCTGCTCCTTTTTGACCATCTCCAGCAGATCCGTCACGTGCTACTACATCCCCAACTTTACTGTCTCCATCACCTTGACCCACATGTTTGTTTTTATCATAATTGTACCGAATTCGATATTCATCCAATGATTTGATCGGAATTTTAACAACTTCTCTTCCATTGGACATCACGATATTTTCTTCTGTAATTAAATCCGGTAAATTATTTTTAATTGCTTCTTTAATTTTTTCTTGATGTCTTTTTTGATCATCGTGGCCTTTACGATGGAGGGACCAGTCTTCTTTTGAGACAGCAAAACTTTTATCTACTTCTTTTCCCACGCTATTCCCCTCCTTATTTAAAAAACACCTGCACGTTTTTACTCGACATGCATAAGCTATACCGAAAGTTTCTGACAAATACCTTTAGTTCAAAGGTTGGTTATTCTTATCCTATGCGCAAGAATGGTATACTTGCTAACTAATTCTTTCACTATTAACTATTCATTTTATAGTGTCTAGTGTCATGTATATGTTTATGACTTATCATATGATGGTTAAATGCAATGCGTACTACACATTAGCCTAATTATGCAGAGTTTATTTTAAGAGATAAGAAAAACATGGCACAGATCGGAAGTGCCATGTTTTCTTGTTAGTACTGAGTTATCGATTTAACAAACTTCCTACATAGCGCAGCAGTTCATTAGCAGATACTGAATTGTATCCATGCTCATCAATCAATCGAGCCACTACTTCATTTACTTTCTTCAGCTGCTGCTCATCTGGTGTTTTAGTGGACGTTGTAATTTTCACTACGTCTTTTAAATCCGCAAACAATTTTTTCTGAATCGCTTCGCGTAAGCGCTCATGGGAATTATAATCAAATCGTTTTCCTTTACGTGCATAAGCCGAAATACGAATTAGGATTTCTTCGCGGAATGCTTTTTTTGCATTTTCTGAAATACCAATTTGTTCTTCAATTGAACGCATTAATTTATCATCTGGATTTAACTCTTCTCCTGTTAGCGGATCACGAAGCTTATTTTTGTTGCAGTATGCTTCGACATTATCTAAATAATTATCCATTAATGTTTTAGCAGACTCTTCGTACGAATAAACGAACGCTTTTTGCACTTCTTTTTTAGCAATTTCATCATATTCTTTACGCGCCAGAGAAATATAATTCAGGTAACGCTCTCGGTCCTCAGCAGAAATAGACGCATGCTGTGCTAACCCTTCTTTCAATGAACGCAGTACATCTAATGCATTGATTGATTTAATATCTTTTCGAATGATGGTAGATGAAATGCGATTAATGACATAACGAGGATCAATACCGCTCATTCCTTCATCCGTATACTCTTTTTGTAACTCTTCTACGTCTGCATCGTTATAGCCTTCTACAGATTGACCGTCGTATAGGCGCATCTTCTTTAATAAATCGATATCACCTTTTTTAGGCTCTTTTAATCTCGTTAATGTAGTAAAGATAGAAGCAATACGTAACGTATGAGGGGCAATATGAACATCTGATACGTCACTTTCACGAATCATTTTGTCATAAATTTTTTCCTCATCACTCACTTTTAAGTTATATGGAACAGGCATTACAATAATTCGTGAATGCAAAGCTTCATTTTTCTTATTGGAAATAAACGAGCGATACTCTGTTTCATTCGTATGCGCTACGATTAATTCATCTGCACTAATTAAAGCAAACCTGCCTGCTTTAAAGTTTCCTTCTTGCGTTAAAGAGAGTAAATGCCATAAAAATTTCTCATCACATTTTAACATCTCCTGGAACTCCATCATTCCCCGGTTTGCTTTATTAAGCTCTCCGTCAAAGCGGTAAGCACGCGGATCTGACTCAGATCCATACTCTGCAATTGTTGAAAAGTCAATGCTTCCTGTTAGGTCGGCAATGTCTTGAGATTTCGGATCAGAAGGACTAAACGTTCCAATTCCAGTTCGTTTGTCCTCTGAGAAGAAAATGCGTTCGATAATGACGTCTTCAATTCTTCCGCCATACTCTTCCTCTAATCGCATTGTATTTAAAGGAGATAAATTTCCTTCGATTCGGATACCATACTCTTCAAAGAAGTCTTTACGTAAATGATGTGGAATTAAATGCAGCGGATCTTCATGCATTGGGCATCCTTTAATAGCGTAAACAGCTCCTCGATCAGTAAGCGAATAAGCTTCAAGCCCTCTTTTTAACATGGTCACTAGCGTCGATTTACCACCACTTACTGGACCCATTAAAAGTAAAATACGTTTACGAACATCTAAACGCTTTGCAGCTGGATGAAAATATTCTTCCACCAAGCGTTCTAGCGAATCTTCAAGTCCAAACATTTGTCCACTGAAAAATTTATAATGTCTTTTACCATTTACCTCTTCAATTCCTGCATCCTTTATCATGTTGTATACTCTAGAGTGTGCAGGCTGAGCAATTAAAGGCTCATCTTTAATCAGCTTTAGGTACTCTTCAAATGTCCCTTCCCACTTAAGACGATTCTCTTCTTCGCGGTATCTTTCAACTTTCTTTAATATATCCATTAAAGGACCTCCCCTACTAGTTATGGTGCTAGTGAACAAGATTAATACAATCTATGCAGCAAAATGTTTGAACATGCTTTTTAAATTGTAAAATTCAGAAATTTGTCCTTGCTAGGCATTCACACTGAAGTATTTATTAGCTATAATAAAAGAGTAAGAAGGAACGGTTAAACTTTGTTAGAGAACTTACGTCTCTAGAAGAGTTATTTTGTCATTATTATCATCATGAGATATGGGAAGTCGGTTTTAACTGCAGTAGCTGTATAATCCTTTTAATTAGATTGAGGAGGAAAATCAATGCGCTTACTTTTAGTATTAGGAGTAACAATTGCTTTTTTAGCATCCATCTTCAGAGCGGGATACAATGATAAACCGGGCGTTAAAAAATAACCACTACATATCATCGTCGACATAAATAAAAAAGCGAGGTTCAATAAAATTTGAACCTCGCTTTTTATTTAAGATAAACCAGCGTAATTTTGTTGACGCAGCGCTTCATAGATTAAAATAGCTGCTGTATTAGATAAATTTAAAGAACGAACATTTTCTGTCATCGGTAAACGAAGACATCTTTCCATGTTCTCTTCAATAATGTGCTTTGGCAGACCCTTTGTTTCTCTTCCAAATACGAAGAAATGATCCTGCTCTAAGTCACTATAATCAAATGTTGTATGTGGTTGCTGACCAAATTTTGTGATGAAGTAGAAACCTGCTTCAGGATACTTTTCGAATACTTCTTCTAATGAATCATGATACACCACATTTACAAATTCCCAGTAATCCAATCCAGCTCGCTTTAACATTTTATCATCTGTTGAAAAGCCTAACGGCCGAACTAAATGCAGCGTCGTATTTGTTGCTGCACATGTTCGCGCAATATTTCCTGTATTTGCTGGAATTTCTGGTTGAAATAACACTACGTGTACTCCCACAAATTTTCACCTCTGCTAACAAATCTATTCATCATTATACCATTAACTTGCTAAAACGAAAGACTTACCGATCAACGATATGGAAAAAATCATACTTAATCTTTGGCGTGTAAGCCGTTGAATCTTCATAAGCCCAATATCTCATTCGACTATTATACGTGTTCGCATTCACAAGAGGCATACCGTGACCGTCTTTTGCTACAACAATGGTCGTATGATTCCATCTTCCATCTCCTTCAAAATCGTAGCAGATAACGTCTCCCGGGACAAGTTCGCTTGCTGAAGATTTCCTCACAGCCCGAAGTCCTGATTTGGAGTTACTTAAATAGCTGTGCATGGAATGAGCGACTGCCCAGCTATAGCTCCAGGCGTTCCCTCTCATCCACCATCCGTTTGCTTTTTTAGGATATCCCCGCATCGGCGCCTTTCCTGCATGCAAACACTGTGAGATATAGTTGGTGCAGTTTACCTCAAACTGCTTATAACTTTCATTAGGTTTATCCCAATATTTTTCTGCATACTGAACAGCCGCAAGACGATCATAATAAGAGGCTCTTTCTTCGTCTTCCTCTACTTCTTCCACATCCATTTCAACCTCATCTTCAAAAAAGTCCTTTACCAGCAGCTCATCTTGAATAAGCGTATCTTTATAAAAAAGAGCTAAACGATCTTCAATTTCTTCTTCTATATAGAAAAAATTGTTTTGTTTTAAAAATGCCTGAATGTGCACCTTATATAATACTCTAGTTTCTTCCTGATCCGTATGAGCAGATTGAATAGAACCTTTCATATTACATTTTAAAACATCAACTTCTCTTTTTTTTATAAGAGACCGCTTTAGCTCACACTGCTGTTCAATGAAAGGCTTGAAGTCTTCATGCAGCTCACCTTTTACATAGCTGTCCGCACGTGCTTTAATTAAAGTATATAATACATTCCTTTTTGTTAGCATAATGTCACCACTTTTCTAAGCGTTTATTATACGCTATGACTCATTAGCTAACTTTATCAATAAAAATACGGTTTAGATCTCTTGAAGCATCTCTATACCTTTTGACATTTCTTCAATTACTTCTTGGTCCTTTTCTTTTTCTCTTAAGTTTATAAGTGTATCTAACGCTTCTTTATCACCAATTTTGCCTAACGCCCATGCCGCCGTTCCTCGAATGACAGGGCGAACGTCATTTTTAATTAACTCAATTAAATCTGGAACGGCGGTTTGATCTTTAAAATGGGCCAGTGCAATAATGGCATTACGCTGAATTGGCTTTTTCCCTCTCCAAGACCCTGAAACATGTCCAAATTTCTCTTTGAACTCGCGATTACTCATCGTTAAAAGCGGTTTTAATTTAGGCTTCGCAAGTTCTGGATCAGGCTCCATCTCAGGGTGAAAATGAAAGTCTTTTCCTTTATTTTCAGGACACACAGTTTGACATGTATCACAGCCATATAAACGATTGCCTAATTTACTTCGAAATTCTTCAGCTAAAAATCCTTTTGTTTGGGTTAAAAAGGCAATGCATCGCTGCGAATTCAGCTGACCGCCTGTTACAAGTGCGCCGGTAGGGCACGCGTCCACACACTTATTACAAGTACCACAACCGTCCTCTATCGGTTTATCAGGAGGAAACGGGATATCTGTAATCATTTCTCCTAAATACACGTAAGAACCAAATTCAGGTGTAATAATGGCACAGTTCTTACCGCTCCAGCCAATACCAGCTCTTTCTGCTACAGCTCGATCCGACAGCTCGCCTGTGTCTACCATCGATTGAAAGATAGCTGCAGGTACTTTTTCTTTTATGAAGGTTTCAAGCTTTTGAAGCCTATCACGTAGAACCGTATGATAATCTTGCCCCCAAGAAGCACGGCAAAAGATTCCTCGGCGATCTTCCTTCGTGCTCTTTGGTGCATCCTTCAATTTAGAAGGATACGCAAGTGCAATTGAAATAATAGATCTAGCTTTTGGAACAACTAATGTGGGATCTACTCTCTTTTCAATATCAGGTTCTTCAAAGCCTGAAGCATAACCTAACTCTTGCTGTGCTAACAATCGATTCTTTAATTCATCAAACATAGAAGCACTCGCAAATCCAATCTTATCGATTCCAATCTCTTTGCTGTATGAAATAATTTCTTCCTTCAACTGATACGCATTCATAGTGAGTAATGGCCTCCTTTCTAAGAAATTCTATATATTCATGCATTGAACTGTTTTCTCACTCAATGAAATGATAGGATGGTATCTATAAACGAACAAATACTAATTATAATAGAAAGGATCAAAAAAATGAACTTTACATTATCGCCCGCTATTAAACAGCTTTGCCCTTCTTTTAAAATGGGAATCATTCAGTATAAAAATATTGAAGTTGGTGATTCTCCTCAAATGCTAAAAGGACGTCTGCGCCTCTTTCAAGAATCCATTTATTTCGACCTTGAGTCAAAAAAAGTAACAGAATTCGAAGGTGTTAGCGAGTGGAGAAAGCTTTTCAAAACATTTGGAACTGATCCAAGTAAATACCGTCCTTCTATAGAAGCTTTAATTCGACGAATAGGAAAACAAACGTATTTGCCTTCTATCAATTCTGCTGTGGACATTAATAACTTTTTTTCATTGCAATATGAAGTCCCAATTGGAATTTATGATTCCTCTAATTTAGAAGGCCCTATCGAATTTACTATCGGTAAAAAAGAAGAATCTTATGAAGCTCTAAATGAACGTAATATTTCTTTAGAAAATAAAATCATTTCAAAAGATGCCCTAGGAGCTTTCGGAAGCCCTTATGTCGATTCTAACCGAGCGTACGTAACTGAAAAGACAACACAAGCTGTACAGTTCATTTATTTAAAACCTTCACTTCCAGAAGAACAGGCTTATAAACTAACTAAATCCCTAAGTGACATGTTCATTCAAATTCACGGCGGCGAAGCAACCTATCAAGTCATTAACTGATGTACGTAAATATAGCGTCTATCTTGAAAAGATAGACGCTATATTTACGTTAAAAATAAAAAACGCAACATCTCAGCTTTGAAAGCGAGACACTGCGTTGTGATAACAATATGTATGGAGCGGGTGATGAGAATCGAACTCACGACATCAGCTTGGAAGGCTGAGGTTTTACCACTAAACTACACCCGCAAATATTATCAAAATTTGTCGACCGATAAGTAAAAATAAAAACAGGAATCATCCTGTCAAGTAAAGCTAAAGTACCGATGGTCGGGGTCGAACCGACACTCCCGAAGGAACACGATTTTGAGTCGTGCGCGTCTGCCAATTCCGCCACATCGGCAAAATAAAAAAGGCAAGTTAAAATTATAAATGGTGCCGAGGGCCGGACTTGAACCGGCACGGTAGTCACCTACCGCAGGATTTTAAGTCCTGTGTGTCTGCCAATTCCACCACCCCGGCAGCTTGTAAATAAATGGAGGCGGCAACCGGATTTGAACCGGTGATAAAGGTTTTGCAGACCTCTGCCTTACCACTTGGCTATGCCGCCATTTACTCAAGACTAAATAACTTTATTAAAATTGGAGCGGAAGACGAGGTTCGAACTCGCGACCCCCACCTTGGCAAGGTGGTGTTCTACCACTGAACTACTTCCGCAAATATGGCTGGGCTAGCTGGATTCGAACCAACGCATGACGGAATCAAAATCCGTTGCCTTACCGCTTGGCGATAGCCCAATATTGAAATATGCATATCGTTTATAAATGGGGCGACTGATGGGAATCGAACCCACGAATGCCGGAACCACAATCCGGTGCGTTAACCACTTCGCCACAATCGCCACGTATATATGCAATGTTATTTTTATAATTGGCAGGGGCAGTAGGAATCGAACCCACACTGACGGTTTTGGAGACCGTAGTTCTACCTTTAAACTATGCCCCTGTAAATGGTGGAGGGGGGCAGATTCGAACTGCCGAACCCGAAGGAGCGGATTTACAGTCCGCCGCGTTTAGCCACTTCGCTACCCCTCCACAATAACTGTGGTGCCGGCAAGAGGACTTGAACCCCCAACCTACTGATTACAAGTCAGTTGCTCTACCAGTTGAGCTACACCGGCATTTTAAAAACAAATGTTTTTAAAATGGTGGCTCGGGACGGAATCGAACCGCCGACACAAGGATTTTCAGTCCTTTGCTCTACCAACTGAGCTACCGAGCCTTATTAAATTTAAAATGGCGGTCCCGACGGGAATCGAACCCGCGATCTCCTGCGTGACAGGCAGGCATGTTAACCGCTACACCACGGGACCACTTGGTTGCGGGGACAGGATTTGAACCTGCGACCTTCGGGTTATGAGCCCGACGAGCTACCGAACTGCTCCACCCCGCGATGATAATAGATAATATATGGTGGAGGATGACGGGATCGAACCGCCGACCCCCTGCTTGTAAGGCAGGTGCTCTCCCAGCTGAGCTAATCCTCCACTATTATGTAGATAAAAATAAATGGTGACCCGTACGGGATTCGAACCCGT
>NZ_JAKWFL010000017.1:0-49316 GCF_029522095.1 Priestia sp. Y58 | reverse complement strand
CGCCAGCGTTCATCCTGAGCCAGGATCAAACTCTCCGAAGAAATGTTTGACTTGCTCAATTAAAAAATAAAATTTAACGTTGACGTTTGTCGCTTTGTTCAGTTTTCAAAGTTCAACCGCCGCTCTTGAGCGACTTTACTATCTTATCAAGTTATTAACGTAATGTCAACAACTTTTTTATTTCTTTTTGTTGTTTTCGCTTGTCTGCGTTAGCAACAGATATAAATATACCAAATCGTTTTCATAAAAACAAGGGGTAAATTAAAAGTTTAAATTTTCTAATATTATTAACTAAAAAAAGATGGCCGTAGCCATCTCTTTTTTAGCGTTGACGCATATGTGGGAATAATAGTACATCACGGATTGACGGTGCATTTGTTAGTAACATAACAAGGCGGTCAATACCGATTCCTAGACCACCTGTAGGTGGCATACCATATTCTAATGCCTCAATGAAGTCATCATCCATCTCATGTGCTTCATCGTTTCCTTGCTCTTTCTCTTTCAACTGAGCTTCAAAACGCTCACGTTGGTCAATTGGATCATTTAGCTCTGTAAATGCGTTCGCGTGTTCACGTGCAACGATAAACAGCTCAAAACGGTCAGTAAAACGTGGATCTTCCGCATTTTTCTTAGCCAATGGAGAGATCTCTACAGGATGTCCGTAAATGAACGTTGGTTGAATTAACTGCTCTTCTACTTTTTGTTCAAAGAATTCATTTACAATATGTCCATATTGCATATGTTCATTGATTTCTACCCCGTGTTCTTTCGCTAAAGCACGAGCTTCTTCAACAGATGTTTCTCCCCAGAAGTCTACGCCCGTATATTGTTTAATAGCATCGACCATATGAAGTCTTGTCCACTCTGGAGTTAAATCTACCTCTTGATCGCCATACTGAATCTTTGTTGTGCCAAGTACTTCTTGGGCAATATGTGCAATTAAGTTCTCTGTTAAAGCCATGATATCTTTGTAGTCCGCATACGCTTCGTACAATTCAATCATTGTAAATTCAGGATTGTGACGTGTAGATACACCTTCATTACGGAATACACGGCCAATTTCATATACTTTTTCTAATCCACCTACGATTAAACGTTTTAAATGAAGTTCAATCGCAATACGCATATAAAGTTCCATATCAAGCGCATTGTGGTGTGTCACAAACGGACGAGCTGCTGCTCCACCTGCGATTGAATGCATCATCGGTGTTTCAACTTCTAAATATCCATGATTATCTAAGTAACGGCGCATCGATTGAATAATACGGCTTCTTGAGATAAATGTTTGTTTACTTTCTGGGTTTGTAATTAAATCTAAGTAACGTTGACGGTAACGCTGTTCAATATCTTTCAAACCATGATATTTATCTGGAAGTGGACGAAGCGCTTTTGTTAGTAACGTAAAATCTTTTACTTTAATAGAAAGTTCGCCAACTTTTGTTTTGAATAAAACACCTTCAACCCCTACCAAGTCACCGATATCTACGCTGTTGAAGATTTCGTACTGTTCTTCGCCAATTGCATCTTTACGTACATAAAGCTGAATTTGTCCTGTTAAATCTTGAACGTGAGCGAAACCTGCTTTTCCTTTTCCACGCTTTGTCATAATACGACCAGCTAATGACACAGGCACTTCATTTTCTTCTAACTGTTCTTTTGTTAACTCGTCATACTCACTAATTAATTGCTGTGATGTATGTGTACGTTCAAAACGTTGACCAAACGGATCAATACCTTGATCTCGTAGGTTGCTCATTTTTTCGCGACGAACGAGAAATTGATCATTTAATTCTTCATGACTCATCGTTTACTCATCTCCATCGTATAATTAAGTTTTCCGAAACAGAAAAAAGGCCAGCATGTTTACTGGCAACTACTACGTTTCTTTAAAATTATTATAGGTTCAGTCGTTTCTCTATGTCAAATCGCTTTATTCTCGCTGTGCTTCTCTTTTTCTTCGATTTCTCTAACAAGCTACCGAATAGACCAACAACCTGCGAACCCAAATCTCAAAGTTTTTACTCAGAACTCTACTTTACGCCAATCTAAAAATGAATCAATTAATAAGATTCATTTTCACTTATGCAAATCATTACTATTATTTTCGAACATGTCTAGTATACCAGTTGTTTGCTCTCGAAATAATTTTACATCTTTTAAATCCGATAAACGTGTTGTGATGATTTCAACTTTTTCTTCTGCTACAGGGAGAATAAGAGATGGAGCTAGTTCGTTTAGAGGAACCATCACAAACGCTCGTTCAAACATTCGGGGATGAGGGACGCTCAGTCTATCCGTATGAATGACTTCATTACTATAAAGTAAGATATCTAAATCAAGGGTTCTAGGTCCCCATACAATCTCTCTTTTTCGGCCTGCCGCTTGTTCAATGGCTTGTAAACAATCTAAAAGGCGCTCTGACGAATACGTTGTTTGTATTTTTACTACCATGTTTAAAAAGCTTGCTTGATTCGTATACCCGACCGGGGCCGTTTCATAAACAGATGAAACAGCCACTACCTTAATCCCAGAGTGTTTCATCAAGCCAGTAACTCCGGACTTCAAATGTTCCATTCGATTTTCAATATTTGATCCTAATGCAATATATGCTTCTATTGTCATTCAACGGCTCCTTTTAATTTCAATAGCTACCGATTGATAATAACCCGGAATTGGCGGATCGGGCTTATATACCTTTACTGTACAAGCCTGCACAAGTTCGTAATTAGCAAGCAATTCAGATGCAATCGTTTCGGCCACCGTTTCAACTAAATTGAACGTGCGCTTCTCTACAACTTCCTGACATGTTTGGTATAAATCTGCATAGCTCACCGAGTATTCTAAATTATCCGTAGTACCAGCCTGCTTTAAATCCAGTTCTACAGTTAAATCCACGTGAAAACGCTGCCCTAATTTATTTTCTTCTGGAAATACGCCATGATATCCATAGAACCGCATATCATTCACATAAATTTTATCCATCTTTAACCTCTCCTTTCGCTTTTATACATGTAGCTCGTTTCGACTCATTAGTGACATCGTGTAAGAGCGATACTCTTTTTGCAACTGAGCTGTCAGCGTATGGTTTCCTACTGAAAACTGCTTATCTTTTATACTTCGAAGAGGTACGATTTCTTGAATGGAATTTGTAACGAAAGCTTCATCACCCTCCAAGAGCTGTTCCACCGTAAATAAGCCTTCTACAACCTCTATGTTTTTCTTTTGTAAAAGCGTAAAGATAAACTGTCTCGTAATTCCATTTAAGATACCTGTTTCAAGAGACGGCGTATATACACAATCATCTTTTACAAAAAATAAATTTGACACAATACCTTCGGCTAAGAACCCTTCTTTTGTTAAAAAGATACCCTCTTTATTTAAGTCTGAACCAACTTCTCGTTTAGCTAGTACATTATTTAAATAATGATGAGACTTCAACCTCATGGTTCCTTCAGGCGTATTTCGTTTCGTCTCAAGAATAAGCCCCTCTTTTACAAGGGGGCTCGATGGATGAGGCATTGATTTCATATATACGATTGTAGATGGCTTATCGTATTCTTCCACTTGCAATCCAATTCCGCCATTTCCTGCTGAGACATTTAATCGAACATACGCATTTCTCTCATTGTTTTTCATTAACAGACTATTAATGATTCCCAACACGTCCTGTGTAGAGTAGTCCCATACAATATTTAATTCATGTAAGCTGCTACGCAGTCGATCCAGATGATCTTCCACTAAAAATGGATGACCTTCATAAACTCGTAATGTTTCAAACAGCCCTAGTCCATACATATATCCGTGATCAAACGGAGAAATAGTGGCTTCAGATGCAGGCTTTACTTCGCCATTTACGTATATATACATATCATTACACTCGCTTTTTTTCGTAAGTTTCAATAAAATTCTTCAGCATTTCTTTACCGTAAGAAGTCATGATAGATTCAGGGTGGAACTGTACCCCTTCAATAGGTAATGATTTATGGCGAATCGCCATAATTTCATCTTCTGCTGTCCACGCTGAAATTTCAAAACAATCCGGCAGTGAACTTTTTTCTACAATCAAAGAATGATATCGCGTTGCCGTGAACGGATTATCAAGACCTTTAAAGATAGTACGGCCATCATGATGCATTTCAGATGTTTTACCGTGCATTAATTTATCCGCACGAATCACATTCCCTCCAAAAGCTTGCCCAATCGACTGATGCCCTAAGCATACGCCAAATATTGGAATCTTACCTGCAAAATACTCGATGGCTTCTAGACTGATTCCCGCTTCGTTAGGACTGCATGGTCCCGGGGAGATCATCAAGAAATCTGGATTTAGCACTTCAATTTCAGAAAGTGTAATTTCATCATTTCTTTTTACAAGAAGCTCATGCCCTAGCTCACCTAAATACTGTACTAAATTAAACGTAAAAGAATCATAATTATCAATCATTAATATCATCTTTACTCACCCTCACTCAGCTCATTTTCGCTCTGCTCTTTTGCTTTCCATAGTGCAATTGCTTTTTTCAGTGATTCTTTGTATTCGTGTTTCGGATTTGAATCAATCACAACACCCGCACCAGCCTGCACATAAGCTTGGCCGTCTTGAATAATCATAGTGCGAATCGCAATATTTAATTCCATATCTCCATTGAACCCAATCCAACCAATCGATCCTGTATAAATTCCTCGTCGAACTGGTTCAAGTTCTTCAATGATTTCCATTGTACGAACTTTAGGTGCTCCAGTAATCGTTCCTCCAGGAAAAACCGCATCTACAATATCTACAAAATCTTTATTGCGCGCGAGCTTGCCTTTTACATTAGACACAATATGCATCACATGTGAATACTTTTCAATAACCATAAACTCGTCAACATGAACCGTACCATATTCGCTTACTCTACCAAGATCATTACGCTCCAAGTCGACAAGCATCACATGCTCTGCACGCTCTTTTTCGTTATGAATAAGCTCATCCGCTAACTGTTGGTCTTCTTGATCATCCTTACCTCGAGAGCGCGTTCCCGCAATCGGTCTCGTACTGATTTCATCACCGGCTTTTTTCACTAATAGTTCTGGTGAACAGCTCACAATGTGAAATTCTTCTGTCTGCATATAAGACATGTAAGGAGACGGGTTGATTTTTCGTACCTGTTCGTAGATATGCATAGGATGAGTTTGAAGCTGTTGAGACTGTCGAACAGATAAGTTCACTTGAAACACATCGCCTTGCCCAATGTACTCATGTACGCGAGTTGTGGCATCTGAAAAAGCAGCTTCAGACATCGAAACCTCACTCTTTTCGGCAACACGATGAATCCGCTCATATGAGAGTCCTTCAGCACTTGCCTCCATCCAGTCCTTTTTGTATTGATCAATACGCTTATGTGCCTGCTCTTTACAATCTGCTTCGTCATTAACGATAATCCAGAGCTTTTCCTTTTCTTGATCGTATACAAATACGTCATCAAAAATAAGGAAATAAACGTCCGGCGTTTTCAATGAATCTTCAGCAAGTTCAGGTATAGTTTCTACATAGCGGATATAATCATAGCTAATAAAGCCAATTGCTCCACCTTGAAAAGGAGGAAGATCTGGATTCACCTCTGCTTCAAACTTCTTCACCCAGTCTCGCATAAGATGAAGCGGATTACCTTTTTGAACAGTAGCTTGGCCATCCATTTTGATATGAAGCTCGTTTTGTTCACCTCGCAAAATGGCTACAGGTTTTAATCCCATCATTTGAAACTTTCCGCCTCGACCGCTTTCAAGCAGGATATGATTCGGTTCCTCTTTTGACAACTCTTGATATTTTTTGAACCATTGGTTTTTAGAGATAGAAATAGATTCGCCCCAAGTCATTCTTTGCTGCATTTGTTCACTCTCCTAAAAATAAATCACCTGCTTTCATTTTACATGATTCTCAGATGAAAAAAAACAGCTTCATATAGAAGCTGTTTTTTTATCGTTTTTATGCTTGTGTTTGTTCTTCGAATTGGAACAACGGAGTACTTAAGTAACGCTCACCGTTACTTGGAATAATCGCTAACACTTTTTTACCTTTTCCAAGCTGTTTTGCAGCCTTTAACGCAGCATAAATCGCAGCCCCAGAAGAGATACCTACTAGTACACCTTCTGTTTTTGCTACTTTACGGGCATATTCAAAAGCTTGGTCGTTTTGAACAGCGACAACTTCGTCATATACTTCTGTGTTAAGCGTATCCGGAACAAAGTTTGCACCAATTCCTTGAATTTTATGAGGTCCTGGTTGACCACCGCTTAAAATCGGAGAATCAGCTGGCTCTACCGCATAAATTTTGATATTTGGGTACTTTTCTTTCAACACTTCACCAGCACCTGTAATAGTACCGCCAGTACCGATACCTGCCACAAATCCATCTAGCTGATCGCCAAACTGCTCGATGATCTCTTTAGCCGTTGTTTGACGGTGCACTTCTGGGTTTGCCTCGTTTTGGAACTGTTGAGGAATAAAGTAGCCGTGCTCTTTTGCAAGCTCAGTTGCTTTATTAACCGCCCCTTTCATTCCTTCTGGACCTGGTGTTAACACTAACTCTGCACCGTACGCACGAAGCAGATTACGACGCTCAATACTCATCGTTTCAGGCATTGTTAAAATAGCACGGTATCCTTTTGCTGCAGCTACCATTGCTAAGCCAATTCCTGTGTTACCGCTTGTTGGTTCAATGATTGTGTCGCCAGGTTTTAACACACCTTTTGCTTCCGCATCTTCAATCATTGCTAATGCGATACGATCTTTTACGCTGCTTCCCGGGTTCATAAATTCTAATTTTAAATATACATCCGCCATATCTTCTTCAACTAGACGGTTTAGTTTTACGATTGGTGTTTGACCAATTAACTCTGTAATTGAATTTGCAATACGTGCCATATGACCACTCCTAATACCAACTAATTTTATTGATTTTGTATACAATTTATCAGATGTTTTCTAAATTGTCAATCATTTTGTCTTTCCATTTACCTAATTTTGTTATATTTTTAGATCAATATATACAGAAATAGAACTTGATATCTATAAAAAAAGGCGCTCATTTATAAAATGACGCCTTTTAAGAATCTTTTATTTCATTTAAATTGCTTGTTCTTTCATTTCTTCAAGCTGCTTTTTATCAAAACGATAGGTTTCATTACAGAAATGACACTGGGCTTCAGCTTGGCCGTCTTCCTCAATCATTGATTGAATCTCTTCTTTTCCTAAGCTGATAATGGCATTAGCAATTCTTTCTTCTGAGCACTGACATTTGAACTCTACAGGCATTGTCTCCAGAAACTTTACATTTTCTTTTCCAAGAACTTCTTCTAAGATTTCCTCAGGAGAAAGACCTTTTTGAATCAGTTTTGAAATGGGCTCAATCGTTTGTAATCGTTGTTCAATAGCTGTAATCGTTTTATCATCTGTTCCTGGCAGAAGCTGAATGATAAATCCGCCCGCAGCTAAGATTGTGTTATCAGGGTTAACAAGTACACCTACACCTACTGAAGATGGAACTTGTTCAGATGTCACGAAATAATACGTGAAATCTTCTCCTAATTCTCCCGATACAATAGGTACTTGTCCGTTAAATTGATCACGCATTCCGATATCTTTTACGACACTTAGCGTGCCATCTGTACCTACAGCACGTGCTACATCTAATTTTCCATGCTGATTTAAATCGAAGTGCGTTTGTGGATTCGTTACATATCCACGCACTTCCCCTTTAGCATTGCTATCTACTAAAATAACGCCAATTGGGCCGCGGCCTTCAATTTTAATTGTTAGCTTTTGCTCACCCTTTAGCATAGCCCCCATCATGACTCCCGCAGTCATTGAACGTCCCAATGCTGCAGAAGCTGTAGGCCATGTATAGTGACGGCGCTGCGCTTCTCCAACTGTATCCGTTGTTTTTACTGCATAAGCGCGAACTTGACTATTGTAAGCTAGTGCTTTTACTAAATAGTCACCCATAATATACACCTCTTACTCCATATTTTTTGTATAAATTATTTGCAATCCTTTTAAAGTCAAAAATGGATCCACAATATCAATAATATCCGACTCTTTAGCAATCAATGTTGCGAGTCCTCCAGTAGCAATAACTTTAGGATTTACTGTTGCTTGCTCTTTCATTCTTGCTACAATTCCTTCTACTTGTCCAACGTATCCATATAAAATACCTGCTTGCATCGCAGATACTGTATTTTTTCCCACAATGCTATTTGGTCGCGCAATTTCAATTCGCGGAAGCTTAGATGCTCTTGAATAAAGAGCTTCTGTCGAAATATTAATACCAGGGGCAATCGCACCACCCATATATTGCTTATTTTCATCAATATAGCAATACGTGGTTGCGGTACCAAAATCAACGATAATTAAAGGGCTTCCGTACAGCTGAATTCCAGCAACAGCATTTACAATACGGTCTGCTCCCACTTCACGCGGATTTTCATATTTAATATTTAAACCCGTCTTAATTCCAGGACCAACAACAAGCGGCTTTAAATGAAAATACTTTTGACACATTCTCTCCAATGCAAACATAATAGGAGGAACAACAGAGGAAATAATAATACCATGAATATCTTTAAAAGATAAACTAACGTGCTCAAGCAAGGCTTTGATTGTCATGCCATACTCGTCTTCTGTTTTATTACGGCTTGTTTCTACACGCCAGTGATACTTTAATTCATCTCCATCGTATACACCTAATACCGTATTCGTATTTCCAACATCTAATACAAAAATCATTTCAATCACCACTTTATATAAATTCAGTATTCACACTGAAACCATCATACCATAACTGGTAAATAGACGTGTATATTCTAGATAAAATAGGAATATAATGACACGATTCTCTAGTGGATATCCTACTTATCCACCATATATACGAAAACCTTTTACCAAACCTAACTTTTGCCCATTAAAAAAATCAGTGGAGAATATCTCCACTGATTTTTATTTTCTTATGCTTTTGGCTCTTCGTCGTCTGTCTTTGTTTGGATGTTTACTTTAACATCTTCATCTGTTACGTGACTAGAACGATCTGGAAGAGTTCCATGATCTACTAAGTGGTTGATTTGCTCAGCGTCTAACGTTTCTACTTCTAACAATGTTTGAGCTACAAGCTCTAACTTGTCACGGTTTTCCGTTAAGATCTGCTTCGCACGCTCATAGCTTTCTTTAATGAAACGTTGAATTTCATTATCAATTTCATGAGCAATCGCATCACTGTAGTTTTGTTCACTGTGTAAATCACGACCTAAGAATACTTGGCCTTGTTGTGATTGACCGAATTGCATTGGTCCTAACTTTTCACTCATACCGTATTCTGTTACCATTTTACGAGCGATGCTTGTTGCACGCTGGAAGTCATTGTGAGCACCTGTACTCACTTCGCCGAAAATAATTTCCTCAGCTACGCGACCACCAAGCAATCCAACAATTTTATCCAGCAGCTCTGGCTTCGTCATAAAGTAGCGATCTTCTTTTGGTAACATAACAGCATATCCACCAGCTTGCCCACGTGGAACAATGGTTACTTTATGTACCATATCAGCTTCGTCTAATACGACACCGATAATTGTATGTCCTGCTTCATGATAAGCAACAATATTGCGTTCTTTTTTAGAAATAACTCGACTTTTCTTAGCTGGACCTGCAATTACGCGGTCTGTTGCTTCGTCAATGTCAACCATTTCAATTTTCTTTTTGTCCTGTCTAGCAGCTACTAAGGCAGCTTCGTTTAACAAGTTTTCGAGATCTGCACCTGAGAAACCTGGCGTACGCATAGCAATTGCTTTTAAGTTTACTGATTCATCTAAAGGCTTATTGCGAGCATGTACTTTAAGCACTGCTTCACGGCCATTTACATCTGGACGATCTACCGTAATTTGACGGTCGAAGCGGCCTGGACGTAATAACGCTGGATCTAAAATATCCGGGCGGTTTGTTGCTGCAATGATAATGATACCTTCGTTAGCACCAAAACCATCCATCTCAACAAGCAATTGGTTCAATGTTTGTTCACGCTCATCGTGTCCGCCACCAAGACCTGCGCCACGTTGACGACCTACAGCATCGATTTCATCAATAAAGATAATACATGGAGCATTCTTCTTCGCATTTTCGAATAAATCACGAACACGAGAAGCACCGACCCCAACAAACATTTCAACAAAGTCTGAACCACTGATAGAGAAGAAAGGAACGCCTGCTTCACCAGCAACAGCTCTTGCTAATAATGTTTTACCAGTACCAGGAGGTCCCACAAGTAAGACACCCTTCGGAATTCTTGCACCTAGCTCTGCGAACTTACGAGGATCTTTTAAGAACTCAACAACTTCCACAAGTTCTTGCTTTTCTTCGTCTGCACCAGCTACGTCTTTAAATTTAACCTTTTTCTTTTCTTCACTGTAAAGCTTAGCCTTACTTTTACCGAAGTTCATAACGCGGCTTCCGCCACCTTGAGCTTGGTTCAGTAAGAAGAAGAATAGGATGAAAATAATAACAAACGGAATGATTGACGTAAAGAACGTTACCCAGCCGCTTGTTTCATCAGCAGGTTTAAAATCAACTTCTACTTGATTATTTTCTGAAGCAGCGTCAATACGATCAAGTGCTTTGTCACCATCTACGATGTAAGTTTGGAACGTTTGATCCTTTTTATAAGAATCTAACTTCCCTTGCACAACATACACGCCTCTTTCAGGCTTCATAGAGAGTGATTTCACATCACCTTTGTCTAAGTGTTGAACAAATGTATCGTATCTCATTGGTTCTGCTTTTTGATTAGAGCCACTAAAGAAGCTTACCACGCCAATAATGACTAAAAATATAAGTAAATAAAAGATGGTATTACGGAAGATCCGATTCATTTCTTACCTCCTCCCACGATAAACAAATACTGTATTCAATACTAACATAGAACATTTATCCTATCCAATAAATTGCACTTGGATATGTGCTTATTAATTGCTGTATACTTGCGGTTTAAGAACCCCAATATACGGCAGGTTACGATATTTTTCTTGATAATCTAATCCATACCCTACTACGAATGCATCAGGTACTTCAAATCCAACGTAATCTGCTTTAATAGATGCTTTACGACCTGTTGGTTTGTCTAAGAGTGTGACAATCTTAATTGACTTAGCTTTACGGTACTTGAATAACTCTACAAGATAGCTAAGCGTTAAGCCGCTGTCGATAATATCCTCTAAGATAAGAATGTCTCGACCTTCAACTGATGTATCTAAATCTTTTAGGATTTTTACTTCACCAGAAGAAACCATCGCATTGCCATAACTTGATACATCCATAAAATCCATTTCTAAATATGTATCAACACGCTTAATTAGATCAGACATAAAAGGCATAGCGCCTTTTAATACACCGATTACCAAAGGAAAACGGTCAGCGTATTCCTCAGATAATAGCTTACCCAATTCTTTTACTTTCTGTTGTATTTCTTCTTCTGAAATCAAAATTTCTTGAATATCCTGCTTCATTCCTTACTTGCCTCCTAGAAGTTTTCGCTACTTATAGTATAAAATAACATATCTGGACTTATGTGTATGCAGTTCATAAGCAGATTTTTTCAAACCAGGTAGCCACAAAATAGTTCCTTGGCTATCTTCCACTACCGGCCAATGATCTCTGAAGTGTAAAGGGATTTTTTCATCGATAAAAATATCCTTTACTTTTTTATGTCCCTTCATGCCCTTTACTCGCATTTTATCGCCATTTTTTCGTGTCCTTACCTTTAATGATTGTAAATCGTGAGCTTCATCTAAAAGAAAAACATCGTTTCCTTTTATATCTTCGACTTTATTATGTATTTCACAAATAAGCTGGTGACCATTTGGAAGCTCGACGACCCCTGGAATCGGAACAATAAATTCATATGGTTCGATGTCCCCCTCATTAAAGGTGAAAAGACAGTCGTTGTAAGATCGGATAATACGTAAACCATTTGGAAAGTCAAGCGTCCCAGACGGTTTTTCACTTTCACAAAATCCTACTAACGTGTCAACATGCGTTGAGGAAAGGGTTGGAGGAATTTCTTTATAGAGATAGTTTAATATTAGTTGAATACCACGCCTTTGTAAAGGCTTGCGTATCCTTAGAAAACAATCTCTATCAATGAGAATTTCATTTTGCAATTTCTTTCTCATTACTTTATTCATCACATCGGTCGTTAATTCCTCTAAGTATGCTTGATCTTCATGCAAGTTCTCGCTAAATTGTTGAAATTTTTCATGTACAGCTGCGTTTTCTTGCTTTAAAAATGGCAAAACGTAATGGCGAAACCGATTTCTCGTGTACGAGTCTTTCTCATTACTCGGATCAATCCGAGGGGTAAGCCCATGTAGCTTACAGTAGCGATTGATTTCTTCTTTCGTTACGGCTAGGAACGGCCTAATAATAAATCCATCCGCATATGGCCGCTTGGGCTGCATCCCTGCGTATCCATTCATCGTACTACCTCGGACCATTCGCATTAACATCGTTTCAATCTGATCATCTCCGTGATGTCCTAATGCAAGAAGATTTGCTTTGTGCTTCTTCATAACATGAGTAAAAAATGTATAGCGGCATTCTCTGGCTGCTACTTGAGAAGATAACTTTCTTTCCTTCTGATAGGCAGTAACATCAATCTGCTTCGCCTCACATTTAATATTCAATTGTTTGCAGTAGTTCTGCACATATTCCATATCTTGCTGTGACTCTTTGCCCCGGAACATATGATCAACATGAGCAGCAATAATCGTGAGAGATTTTTGCTCTTTCAGACTCCATAAGAAATGCAGCAGTGCTAAAGAATCAGGACCACCAGAAATACCTACAACCACCGTAGAGCCTGCGGATAATAACTGATGTTTTGTCATAAAATTGTTCACTTGCTTTTCCATAGGAATGACTCATCCTTATAATGTACACGCAATAATGTATCATTAATTTACTTTATACGAATGACTATAAGGAAAGTTTCACAATTTCTCCAAACTTTATAGCACTTGAATAAATAGATATAAAATATAAATCAACATTACGGACGTACAAAGTAGTAGCGTCTCTAACACGTGAGAACGCTTCTTCTTTACTTTAACACGAGGGGCAGACGGTTGACGAACGTTTTGAGGCTTTGTTCCTTTACTTTTTGCCCCTCTTCTTTTTTCGACCGATAACACCTCTATTTTCATTTCTTTAGCTGACTTATACTTTCCCGTAACCGCTTGATACAAAACGTCTCCGAAAGGTTCCAACTGCTTTGTTGTTAATATAAATTGTGTTAATTGTTCAGCCGGTTTGTCTGTTTTATTAATTCGCTTGCCATAAGCTGCGTGAATCAAAACCATAGATGCAGCAAACAAATCATAGGTCGGTTCTGCTTTTCGGGAGCCAAGCCCCCAGTGCGCTCGATCATAAAAGTCGGTAAATTCTTTTATTGACCGCCCTTGCAGAGTTGTTCCTCCCACGTCAATCCATCGAACTTTTACAGGGTTAGATGTTACGACCAGGTTTTCTGGTTTTAAATCGCCAAATACCCAACCTTCTTCATGAAGGTTTTCCAAGTCTGTTAAGAGCTGACTTGCAAATACTTGCAGCCATTCTGTCCCTCTTGTTGAGATAAAGGAAAGGAGAGGCTGCCCTTTCACATACTCCATTACATAGAAGGAAAGAGCATGAGAAACATAGCTCCAATCATCTACATCAAGTAAGCGCGGTCCTAGCACTTTGTCTTTGACTTGAGAGAGCTTTTTTAATACATTCACTTCTGCTGTAACAGACATGTTGGAAAAGCTTATTTTTAACGCTGCTAGCGTTCCGTTTACTAATTGAACTAAATAGACAACTCCAGTTGCCCCCACGCCTAATTTCTCAAGAATTTTATAATGGACGTGATGCCATTTCCCTTGAATTTCTGTTCCCGGAGATAGGTTACATACCTGATTCTTCAATGTATTGTTCATTATTTTTTAACAACCCTCTCAATGAGCGCTTTTTGGTGAAATAATGAGTAGCCTCTTTGATAGCCGGTCCAGTAGGCGTAATACCTCCTGCTGTTAGTTTTGGAAAAATCGTTGAAAGCGACTCTAATCTTGGATTCCAGTCCATTAGCTTCTCTACATCTTTCTTTTTCCCAGGAAATAAAAAGATTGAAAATTGATTATGCCCCATCCGAGCATTCAAGCTTAACGATAAATCTAACAGCGACTCCTTTACAGTAGGAAGCTTATTTTTCATACTTCCGCTCATGTCAACTAAAATAAGAATCTCTAAGTCAACCGTTTCGCCAAGCTCATCAACGACTTCCATGATTTCTCCTCGCTTCTCAGGAGATAACTCTTCTAATCTTGAATTAGAGGAACCTAGAATTTGCTGAAGTTCTTTATTTACAACGCCTTGAAGTGTTTGCGTCATTGCCTGTCTTGTAACCATTTGAACAGTTTGAGAAAGCTGTTTTACGTAAACAATTTGACTCACGCCACCGCCTGACATGGCAATGCCTTCTATTTCATTCGTGCTTTGCTCATCAATTGTGTCCTCTTCCATCACACCAATAACGTTTACACTAATCCCTTGTTCTTTAGCCAGTGCTGCCATTGCTACCGGATCTTCACCTGTATTCGAACCACCGTCCGTAATGACCAACATCTGTTTCAATGTACCTTTTTTCATAAAAAAATCCCCTCCTCATTATCAGTATTAACATGATAGACGAGGAGGAGATAAAATATACTTCTATCTAACTATTGTGCTTTTTTACGATAAGCGTAAGAAGGAATCGATGACCATTTCGGGGTATTGTGCTGAAGTTTTGCCACAACTACCGTCATATCATCTTCAATTAAACCTGATTTTGTTCGAATAACTTCTTCCATAATTAAGTCTGCAATTTCTTGTGGATCGTTTGTTTGAAGCTCGCCAATTTTTCGCTTCATCCACATTTCGTAGTTCTCAACGTGTTTCGGTCCTTCAAATACGCCGTCACTCATCATAATTAATAAGTCTTCCGCCTTCATTTGTTCATTCACAACATCCACTTCAAATTCTTCAATAATGCCCATTGGCAAATTACTTGCCTGTATTTTAATCACCTTATCTCCACGTTTGATAAAGCTTGGTGTAGAACCGATTTTCAAGAAGTTTACATTAGCATCTTGTAAGTCAATCATCGCTAAGTCTAACGTAGAAAAGATCTCATCGTTTGTACGCAGCGATAAAATAGAGTTAATCGATTTAATTGCAATTGTCTCTTCTATTCCTGTTTGTAAAATTTGTTTTAACAGCTGAAGCGTTTCGCTGCTTTCATAGTGGGCACGCTCTCCATTCCCCATACCATCGCTAATAGCTAGTGCATACTTACCGGCGTTTAGCTCAATCATGGAGTAGCTGTCACCGGATACAAACCCTCCGCCTTTAGCAGCATGTGCTACGCCTGTATCAACAACGTACGCTTTTGTACAGCCAAACGAAACGTGGCAATAGCCTTGAGGATATTTAGCACATTCTTCGTTCTTTACTACAATACTTTCACCTAAAATATCTGTAAGCATTGGCGCAATAATCTTCTCGCATTCTCCTCTTCCGTGACAATATGGCACCCACATTTCAATATCTACATTTCCAGGTTCTAAGCTATAAATTTCAATTTGATTGATTTCCATCCCAAAGTTACGAAGAGCTTCTAAAATCTGTTCTTCTTGTACATTTAAATTTTCGCGCTCTCGCTTAATTTCTTTTGCAAAATTCCCCATGACTTCAGAAACACCGTGAAGCTGTTCTGCTACAATCCTTCTACTTTCTTGAATTTGGGCTTTTAAGTGCTGATTGGCTTTAAAATACGTAAGTTCATGCTCAATCACATCGATGACTTTTTTCGATTTCACACAATGTTTGTCCATTTCTCGAATTAGTCTTGGATTTTGCTCAAGAGTGCCATTATCAACTTCAAGCATAATTTCCTTCATATATTCATAGGTTGTATCAAACTGCTGTGCCCAACATTGTTCTTTTTTAAAACAAAATTGGCACGTCCTTTCGGTAACGCTGCTTAAGAAATAATCGACTTCTTTATCCGCGCTTGGCTTTTCATCATAAAATCCATTTTGCGTGAAGCTTTTGGAAAGTGCTTGAAAAACATTTGAGAACTGTTCTACGCGATTCGCTGTTACATCTCGGATCTTGCGCACGTACTGCTGTTGTTCAAGCATGTTTTCAGATGTCCCTGGTACTAGTTTACTTAAGTTTTTCAAAACAAAAGATGGGGTTAATAAAAATAGGACAACGGCCGTCAGTGATTCATACAAATTAGTCGTCAAACCTTGATCTGCCTGAGCATATAGGCCAATTAGCAATGAACCAACAACCAGCCCAAGAGCTGCCCCTAGCTTTTTACCGTCTTTTAAAAGTCCTCCAAGCAAGCCGGAAAAAGCGAGTAAACTCATTTCATACAAACTGGAAACATTCGCGAAGCTTAAAATTAAACCGGTTACGACCCCTACCGTAGCTCCTATCGTAGGGCCAGATACAAACGCAAAAACTAATACTAAGTAACGAGATAATATATGTTCAGCCGAAAGCCCGTAAATCATCCACCCTATTGTCCCCGTCATAACAGATGCCAACAAAATAATAAGAGAGATCACTTCTTCTGTTTTTAATGATTGTTTTCTCTTTCGGTATGAAATTAAAGGCACGCTTTGTAAGAAAATCATTGTTAAGATAAAGCTCAACCCTGCTTCTACTGCCACAAATGTAAAATCATACATAGTGAATTCCTTGGTAAACACATAAAAAATAGTTAGTTTTGTAAGTAACATCGCGCTAAATACAGTGAACGGCAGCTTTTTTAACGGATCCATTGTCAGTATGCCGCTAAATCGATGAATTAGTAAGAAAACAAATAGTGTAGCAAATACGGTACCTCCATTTTGAATGGAAACACTAAATGCCCCTGCCAATACGGCTAAACTTGCTAACGGTGCTTTTTCTTTCTTTATAGCCATTACAGCTGCAAAGAATGGCAAAGCAAATGGCATGATTTTCATTAAAATTAACGCTCGTCCTAATAAAAAACCTACGACTAGCAGCAACAATCCCCATTGAAATAACACCTTTTCCGTTTTCATACCCGCCTTTGTAAATACACGGGACATTTCTAATCTAGTTCGGTTAAATACCGCCTCTGTTGTTGGACTTGCAAAATCTCTTTCCGTCTTTTGCATTCTCCCACCACCCGCTAATTATACTTATTCGTTATTATATCGCGGCGAAAGGTGAAATTTTGTCAAACGGACTAGCAAAATACCTATAATCGTTCGACTATTTTCTAGTATTATATTGAAAACTATACAAAAAGATGTACAATCTTACATGGCGATTTAAAAAATATCAGAGATACTGTTAAAGCCTATACTCATCATTCTTTTTTAAAAGCAAATAAAAGTCTATAAAAATAATAAAAAAGTTATTGACAATATCCCAGCTTTTTTATATTATTATAAATGTCTTTTAGAGAACGTATAATGGCGGTGTAGCTCAGCTGGCTAGAGCGTACGGTTCATACCCGTGAGGTCGGGGGTTCGATCCCCTCCGCCGCTACTCGAATAACGGCCCGTTGGTCAAGCGGTTAAGACACCGCCCTTTCACGGCGGTAACACGGGTTCGAATCCCGTACGGGTCATCAAAAAGCATGTACAACAGTACATGCTTTTTTTCTACTCTTTTTTACATATAAAAAAAGCACCTTTTAGATAAAAGGTACTTTCCAAAAACTCGCTATCTATTTGATATAAGCAGCAAGTTAACCGCGTTTTGCACCGCGTCCACCGCGTTTTGATTCGGTATGGCGTTTTAGGGAAGATAAACGTTCTTCACTGTCTTTTAAGAAACGATTCATTTTTTGTTCGAATGTTTCTTTTGTACGGAAATCATTACCGCCACCACGATTGTTATTACGTTGTGGGCGTGAATCACGTGGACGGTCTGAGCGTGGCGCTCTTGCAGGACGCTCTGGTCTTTCTGGACGTTCTGGTTTGTCTACCGCTTTCTTAATTGAAAGACCGATTTTACCATCTTTCTCAACGTTAATTACTTTGACTTCAACTTCGTCGCCCACTTTTAAATGGTCGTTAATGTCCTTTACGTAATTATCAGCTACTTCACTGATATGAACCAAGCCTGTTGAACCTCCTGGTAACTCAACAAAAGCTCCAAAGTTCGTAATACCTGTTACCTTTCCCTGTAACTTGCTGCCTACTTCGATTGACATAAAAAAAATGCTCCTCCTTAAATGATAAAAGAAATCAATTTATTATATTATACAAAAAGCAAAAATACACTGTCAACGAACCATACGTTTAGTCTTTTTTTACATTAAAGATAATTTCCCCGTCTTCTGATAAAAAATAATCTCTGCGGGCAATCTTTTTAATATAATCATCGTCATTTAACTTGACGACTTCACCTTTTAACTGCTTTTGCTTGCTTTGTAATTTTGTCAGCTGCTGTTCTAATTTCACCTTCTCAGCTTTTTTGTTCTCAATAGCTGAGGTTTGCGTAATTAAAGCTGATACCATCAATCCACCAATGATTAAGGCCAACACTCCGAAAACAGTCAAACGCCTAATTAAACCGATACGCTTTCGATCTGTATTTTGTTTAATTTGCTCTTGTTTGTGGCTATAATCAGTATTTAACTTCGCGACCTTTTTTTTTCGTACCGCACTCATTGAATTAGTCGTCCCCCTTGTTTTTTAAAGTGTTCACCCATGCAACGATTCTCATTATCATATTCTTTGCACGATTGTAAATTCCTTCTATATACCGAAAACCCATATGTAAAAATCGTTTTACAGGTTTAGGCATCATTCTCCAAAATACGAAAAGAACCCACCTGGTCGGTACGTAAATAAGCTTTAGACAGAATACGAGCAGCTTATGAACGGCTCGGTAGATTCCTAAAGCGACTACAAGTAGAATATGAATAAAGAAGCGGATAGGCTTGACCAAAAAAATATTACTAAGCGTTAAAACACCTCGATATAAACTTAATACGCTCGAGACAGTAAATGTTAATACTTTTAAATACAGTGATTGAAATAAGCTTTGATACGCAGCAAAGCCGCAAAACAAAGCAAGAAACGCATACAAACGCAGTTCTCCTTCATTCACTAAAAACAACACATAAAAAATGAGAAGAGCTTGCACCATCCAAAACAATACGTCATTCACAAATACAAACCATGGGCGTGATTTAGAGCGATTAACAAAGTAACGATAAGTATCGAGAGAAGCACCTAAACCGCTTCCCATCGATACCATCGCAAGCATTGTATAGAGCTGAATGTTTAAACTCATCGAAACAACTTACTAAAGAATCCTTTAGCCTTCTCCGATTGGTTCTCATCTAAGTAAACTATATCAAAGATTTTTCCTTTTATCGATACAATTCCTTGATCAACGTCTAAATTTTTCATTTGCAGATTTTGCCCTCTAACTGACAAGAAACCCATCACTGTTTCAAGTAAAAATTCCTCATTGTCAAAGCTCTCTACCTGCTTCACACCCGTGATATCTAAGAGACGCCGACCCTTCATCACTAAATCATGATTTGGAGTATGGTCTTTGTTTGAATTGCTTGTTTCGTAAAATTGGCTCATATCTTCATCCCCACCTCATTCATTAAGAGCATTCGCTCTTGTTATCTGTTGTTTAAAACATATGAATGAGAAAGCTGATTTAGAACAAGCCTTCATCAGTTATACTTCAGAGGAAATACGCTCTTCTTTGACAATTGAGTACAAATTAGCTGCTTCTTCTTTTTTAGCTGCTTCTTGAAGAGCCTCTATTTTAACGGTAATTTTCTTCGTGCCAAATGTGATGGCTAATTCATCTCCTACTTTCACATTTGTGCTTGCTTTTGCAACGATACCATTAATCGTAATACGGCCCTTGTCTGATACTTCTTTTGCCAATGTACGGCGCTTAATTAAACGTGATACTTTTAAAAATTTATCTAACCTCATAATTCCCTCACCTTTCTGTTTTACAAACCTGTTTTTTTGGCTTCTTCCCAAAATTCGTCTAACTCTTCTGACGAAAAAGATTCAAATGGTTTTTCAGAAGCTCTCACTTTTTCTTCAATATATTGAAATCGATTTAAAAATTTTGTATTCGTTTTAGCTAATGCAGCTTCAGAGTCAATTTTATAAAATCTTGCAATATTCACTAAAGCAAATAAAATATCTCCAAATTCATCGCTCATTTTTTCTTTATCAGCATGCTGTACTTCCTCTTGGAATTCAGCAAGTTCTTCCTGTACTTTTTCCCACATAGGTTCAACTTCTGACCAATCGAAACCAACTTTTGCAGCTTGTTTTTGGTATCCATGCGCTTTCATTAAAGAAGGCATAGCCTCAGGTACAGAAGCTAACAGAGAAGAAGGTTCCTCTCCTTTTTCTTCTTTTTTGATTTCATCCCAATTTTTTAAGACCTCATCTGCATCATTCACGCTCACGTCCCCAAATACATGCGGATGGCGTCTTACCATTTTCTCTGAAACACTGCGAATGACATCATCAATTGAAAACATTCCTTCATCTTCACCGATTTGTGCATGAAGCAATACTTGCAGCAATACATCACCGAGCTCTTCAATCATATTATCGTCATCTTGACGGTCAATTGCATCTAATAACTCATAAGACTCTTCTAGCAAATAGCGCTTGAGCGATTCATGCGTTTGTTTTTGATCCCAAGGACATCCGTTTGGCCCTCTAAGCGTGGCAATAATCCTTCTGAATGCGTCAAATTGATGATATAAAATTGTTTCGTCTGCTACTGGAGGGACATAAATAGTCGTTAAGTTATTGAGCGACATTTCTCTATCCAATTCATACAGCTTGACCGGCTGGATTTTTTCTTCACTGCTTCCCGCTGCTGTTACAATGTAAACGAGGTAATCATCAGGAACATGTTCCATCAGCGTGAGCTTTACCTCTGAGGCAACGAACTGATCGTATACTTGAGCAATTAGAACATGACCCGTTAACTCTATTTCGCTTCTCTTTAAGTCTGTTCCGTCTAGCAGCTGAAACCCTTCAATAGGATCGATCTTTAGCGCACCAAAAATCGGGTCTAAGAAGCTTTGTCCTCCTTTAATTTCAACAGGAATGCCTCGTTCTTTTCCTTTTTGTAAAAGTAATTGAACCGTACGTTCTGCCACTAAAGGGTGCCCAGGAACGGCATACACCACTTCTTCTATTGAAGCTTTATCGATTAAATCATTTGATATATGTTCATATACCTCTTCAAATGCATCATACGATTCGTATATGTCATCATAGGATACATACGTCAAGCCTTCACTTTCTAATTCTTTGATTACAGGATGTTCTTTTGTGCGCATATAAATATGCTTCTCCTGCTGTAGCAAGCGATAAATGCCTACAGGTAGCTGTTCTAAATCGCCTGCTCCTAAACCAATAACTGTTACTTTACCTGTCATTGCTTCACCTTCTTATTTATTTTTTAATACGTATTTAGCTAAAACACTTCCCATTGGAAGTAAACGTAATTCCTCTTCGGTAAAAATGTGTTGTTTCATAATGATAAACAAATAAAACAAACCGCCTATTAAAACACCAGCTCCGGTTTCAACCACTTGTTTGCTTGTATCTAAACCATTAGACCATACAAAGTGATGTAAACAAAATAAATAGCTTTGCAAAAGAACGACCATTGCTATGCCCGTTATAAAAATACCGCCACTCGCCTTTTTCGGAACAAGAGGTACAGCTAGCTTTTTATACAGACAAAATAGATTGATTGCTGCAACGATAGCGAATCCAGCTGAGGAAGCAATGGCTGCTCCTATAGTTTGAAAATCTGGTATTAGCCAAAGATTCAATATCAGTTTGACTGCCATGCCAGCGATAACGGCTATTACAGGCGCAAAAACAGCTCCCGTCCCCTGCAGTACAGCTCCAGCAGTTGCTGCTACTGTTGTAAATATAACTAACAAGCTCAAAATTTGTAAAACGCCCGTTCCGTGGGAGTCACCGTATAAAAGCATATTAATGGGTTTCATCAGCGCAATCAAGCCAAAAGCTGCTCCAACTCCGACTACAAGCGATAGACGGAGAGACAGCTGAACTTTTTCAACCACAAATGATAGATTCCTTTTCGCAATGGCTGAAGAAATAACAGGTACAAGCGAAAGCGAAAAAGCTGTACCTACTACTGTACCTAATTGAATCAACGGAAGCCCGCGGTCGTAAATACCTTTTAAAATTTGTGAAGCTTTTTCAGCCATGCCGTGCGCCGTCAGACTAGAATATAAAGTAAAGGAGTCAATAAGCTGGATAAACAGCAGACCCATACCGCTAATACAAATTAATAAGCCTTGAATAACAAGGATTTTAAATATTCTCTTGATGTCTGCTTTTTTTATGCGTTGAAATACTCCCTTAGAATTTGTTTTTGTTCTAAAAACAAATAAAAATAAAATAATAAGGGATGTTATACCGCCTGTTATAGAACCAAAAATAGCTCCCGCCCCTGCAGTATATAAATCATACCCATGTTGGATCAAAAAAATAGACAGACACAAAATAGTCCCTACCCGTACAACTTGTTCTGCAATTTGAGACAGCGCTGTAGGAAACATATTATGTAATCCTTGATAATAACCACGAATAACAGCAATAAACGGAATAAGTAAAAAGGAAAATGAAATAATTTGAATGAGAACCGTTAACTTACGATCTCCCATCCACTCGGCAATCGTTTCTGCGAAAATATATTCAAAAGCAAATATCGTGCAGCCTACTACAAACAAAAAAGCAAACGAAACTTGAAGTATTCCTCGGATTTCCTTTCTCCGATTTGTTACCGCATACTCAGCTACTAACTTTGAAATAATTACAGGGAAACCATATGTACCTAGCTGTAGCGCAATTCCATATAGCGGATAAACTTGCTGATAGATATAAAACCCTATATCTCCCGCAATATGGTGATATGGAATACGATAAGTGGCACTTAAGATTTTCGTAAATAAACCTGCGAGCGTTAAAATAACGGCGCCGTTAAAAATAGAATAGAGCTTTGACTGTTTCTGCATTCCTACACCTTTCACCTGCAGCTTGTAATGATATAAACAGCTCTTTTTATTAGCCGCTAACCGCAATAGAATAGAGCTTTGTTCTTATAAAACATCCTGCACTTTCCAATAAATAAAATACCGTACCATTATACCATGTTCTGTTTATTTCTAAGGTAAGACAGCATGAAAAAAGGCAGCAGAAACTGCTACCTTTTCAGTAAATAATGTAAAATAAAGATAATTACGCTTACTGCTCCATTTGACGAGATAAGAAGCTAGCTGCTGTTTCGGCTGCTTTATGCTCTACTTCACCAAGAGACTTATCTTTTGAGAAAATGACCACGGCTCCAATCGGATCTCCATTTGCAATAATCGGACCGATTGTGTAAGAAGAAATATTTTCTTCGTATCCATCGACAAATTCTAGGTTTTTCCCATCAGTTACTAAAGAAGAACTGCGGCTTTCCATAACAGATTCCACTAACGAACTAATGTTTTTATTTAAGTATTCTTTTTTAGAACTTCCTGCTACCGCAATAAATACATCGCGGTCACAAATAAGTACAGGATGACCTAAGCTATCGTACAGCGCTTCGCCATACTCTTTTGCAAAGTCTCCCAATTCACTAATTGGCGAATATTTCTTTAAAATAACTTCTCCATCGCGATCAACGAAAATCTCTAGCGGATCTCCCTCTCGAATGCGAAGCGTTCTTCTAATTTCTTTTGGAATCACAACGCGACCCAAATCATCAATACGACGAACAATACCTGTTGCTTTCATTCATTGAAGCCTCTCTTTCATATGATGATTAAAATAGTTGGTGAATATCACTGATGGCTATATGATAAAAGGTTCACCTTTGTTGAGGTTAGTATTCTTCACTCTACAACTTCTATTCACCAACCATCTCTTTTTTTGTTAAAAAGTGTGCTTTTATTAAAAAAATGTCCAAAAAACCGCCAAAACATGGGGATTTGGGTATTTTTATTTCGGCTATATAAAAAGAAGGCTCAAAAATGAGCCTTCTTTTTAATTCGTAACTTGTTCTTTTTTAACAGTGGCTACTCCTTTTACTAACTGATACACAATATTGAGCCATTCTTTTTGAGCAAGTCCTTTAACATTAACCACTAATTTTACTTTCTTGCCTTCCATACCTAAGCTGACCATTCTGCCAAATTGATCACCTAGCATGAATAATTTTTGGCCGTCTACCGTTGAGCTCGCTTCTTCAGACAGCAGAATAGAAATTTCTTGTTTTGACTGAAGAATAGATTCTACTAAGTTCTGCGTTGCATATACTTTTGTTTCCGCTACTTTAAACAAATACTCAACCTCAGCCGGATACTCTCCAAAACGATCAATCATTTCATCCTGCAATTCCTGAATATCTTCTAGCGCTTCAATTCCTCTAAAGCGCTTATACATCTCAATTTTCAAGCGGCCGTCTGTAATGTACTGATCAGGAATATACGCGTCTAAGTCCAGATTCATTTCTACATTAAATTTCACATTTTCTCCGTCAGACCCGCGTCTTTCCTCTATCGCTTCTTTAAGCATTTGAGAGTAGAGATCGAAACCGACAGAATCGATAAATCCATGCTGCTGAGCGCCTAGTAAGTTTCCGGCGCCACGTATTGAAAGATCACGCATAGCAATTTTAAAACCAGAACCTAATTCGGTGAATTCTTTAATAGCTTGCAGACGCTTTTCAGCTACTTCTGTCAGTACTTTGTCTTTGTGATACGTAAAGTACGCATATGCCACGCGATTTGAACGACCTACACGCCCTCTTAATTGATACAGTTGTGATAATCCCATCTTATCAGCGTTGTTGACAATAAGTGTATTTACATTTGGAATATCTACTCCCGTTTCGATAATGGTTGTACTCACAATCACGTCATATTCGCCTTCTAAAAAGCTTAAAATAACCGCTTCGAGTTCCGTTTCATTCATTTTTCCGTGGGCATACGTTACCCTAGCATCAGGCACAAGCATCGAAATTTCTTCTGCTTTTCGTTCAATATCCTCTACGCGATTATATAAAAAGTAGACTTGGCCATCACGCGCTAACTCACGCTCAATCGCTTCACGAACTAGAACCGGATTATACTCCACTACATATGTTTGAACCGGAAAACGATTTTCAGGCGGCGTTTCAATAACAGACAAATCCCTTACGCCCAACATAGACATATGTAATGTTCGTGGAATAGGTGTTGCTGTAAGTGTAAGGACATCAACGTTTGCTTTCATTTGCTTGATTTTTTCCTTGTGCGTTACACCAAAACGCTGCTCTTCATCGATAACTAACAATCCTAAATCTTTATAAATCACGTCTTTAGATAGTAAACGATGTGTACCAATCACTACATCTACGGTCCCGTTTTTTAGCCCTTTAATTGTTTCTTGCTGCTGTTTACGGCTGCGAAAGCGGCTCAATAGCCCAATGTTGATTGGATAGTCTTGAAAACGCTCACGGATGGTTTCATAATGCTGCTGAGCTAAAATAGTGGTTGGCACTAAAATAGCCACTTGTTTTCCATCTGTCACAGCTTTAAACGCAGCACGAATGGCTACTTCCGTTTTTCCGTATCCAACGTCTCCGCAAAGCAGACGATCCATTGGTCTTTCATGTTCCATATCCTTTTTAATTTCTTGTACAGAACGAAGCTGATCTTCGGTTTCTTGATAAGGGAAAGCTGTTTCAAATTCTCTCTGTAAATCGCCATCCGGAGAAAATGCATAACCTTTACTTGCTTCACGCTCTGCATACAGTTTAATTAAGTCATCAGCGATGTCTTGAACAGAAGACTCAACTTTTCGTTTCACTTTCTTCCAGTCATTTCCGCCAAGTTTATATACTTTTGGCTCTTTCCCTTCAGACCCTACATATTTTTGTACTTGATCAATCTGTTCAACAGGAACGTACAGCTTGTCAGAGCCTTCATATTTGATATGGATATAATCTTTATGATTACCGTTAATCTCTAACGTTTCCATTCCTAAGTAACGGCCGATACCGTGGTTCACGTGAACGACATAGTCACCTACGTTTAACTCTGAATAGCTTTTAATACGCTCTGCATTGGAAAGCTTTTGACGACGCTTTGATTTCTTTACCCGTTTTTTAAACAATTCTTCCTCGGTTAAAACAGCTAATTTTTGCATCGGCAGTTCAAAGCCCATTTGTAAATCGCCTTCAATAATTTGAACAAGACCTGGCACAAGCTGACCATTTCCATCTAAAATAGATGAATCAATATCATAATCTGCTAGCACACCTTCAAGTTTTTTCACGCGCTCTTTATCTGCTCCTAAGAGGACTACCGTATAATTAGCATTTTTCCAACGTTCAATTTCACTTTTTAATAAGTTCATTTGGCCGTAAAACTGCTGCATCTGCTTACATGAAATATTAATAATATTTTGCGGACTCGTATACGATACGTGCTTCAAAAATAACGATAAATATAAAAACTGATGTTTTGCTCGCTGAATAAGAGATGGGAGCTTATGAGATAATTGAACGTCTCGAACAATTTGCCCCTGTCCTAATAATTCGGTTATCCATTCAGCTTCCTCTGTTTCAAGCTGATCAGACGTTTCTTGAATTCGAGTGGTCTCATCAAAGATGACAAGGCCGCCTTCTGGTAAATAATCTAGTAAACTAGCAGGCGATTCGTAGAAGAATGATAAATACTTGAACATATTTTCAAGAAGTTGACCTTGACGCAGCTGTTCAATTTCACCTTTAATATTTTCTGTTAAGGTAGCTTTTAGCGCTGCATTTTTCACTTGTTGCAGCGTCGAAGCCAGCTGTGCTTCTAGTTCTTCAATTCCTTGGGCTACTTCATTTTGGTTCACAATGATTTCCGTAGCAGGGCCAATTGAAATTTCTTTTAACTGCTCTTGAGAGCGTTGATCCTCGATTGTAAAAGTACGAATGGAATCAATCTCCGTATCAAATAGTTCAATTCGGACAGGTAGCTCTTCTGTTAACGGATAAATGTCAATGATTCCTCCGCGCACACTAAACTCACCCGGAGCTGAAACCATTGATGCCCGCTCATAGCCCAACTCAACTAACCTTTTTAAATAATGATCAACGTCGATGTCAATTCCCATTTGAAACGGCAGCTGTGTTTGCTCCCATCTTGCTTTAGGAGGCAGCAGCTTTCGAATTCCTGCAAGCGGTGTTACAACTACTCCACCTGTATGTTGACTCCAATAATTGAGTACTTCAATTCGCTGAGCCTTTAATTCTGGACTTGCAATCCCCACTTCTGTAGCAACTAAATCGTTAACAGGGTATAAGAAAACGTCTTTTTCCGGTAAAAGATGCAAAAGGTCTTCATACACTTTTTGGGCTTGATATAAATTATGGGTCACTACTAATAAGGGGTATTTTTTATCCTCATTTAAGAGTGCCATTAATACAGATCGAGCTGAACCGGAAATTCCCGTTACTAACTGTTCTTTCAAACCTTCTTCTAAACTGCTGACAACAGCTCCAATTTCTTTATTTTCTTCAAATTGCTGTCTAATCCCTCGCAAAGGAATTCCCTCCTCCCATGATATGTCTAAACTAAACAGAAAAACGCTTTGGTTTGAGACCAAAGCTTTTTATTGTATAAATGTTTCGTACTGATGATAGTCTGGATTTCGTTCTAGCGCTTCTTGACAGTCTTCACAAATAATTTTAACCACGATATCTCCACTATTATGGTAGTGAATAAAGTCTTTTCGTTCATCTGCGGTCAGGTGATTAAAACCGAGTGCTTCCGTATTGTGAGCTGTCTTTTCTATCATACCGACTTTTGCGCCACAATGTCTACAGAAATAATGAATAGACATACAAATCCTCCCAAATCTTTTAGTGTTAGTATGGACGATTGAGAGAAATTTTATTCTACTTAATTATAGCGATTCATTACTTCTAAGAACGGTTTACCTAAAAAATCTTCACTCGCGTGTACAGACGTTTTCATCGCTTCTTCCATATGATCCATTTCATCTTCTGTAAAGCGCCCTAGTACGTAATCAACTACTTTCATACCGTTTTGCGGACGATCAATTCCAATACGAATTCGGTTAAATTCTTGGGTTTTTAAATGCTGAATAATTGATTTTATTCCGTTATGGCCGCCTGGACTTCCTTTTGTACGCAATCTTACTTTTCCGCACGGTAAATCTAAGTCATCGTAAATAACAAGCAAGTCTTCGACGTCTATATCAAAATAGTCCATTAAAGGGCGAATACTTTCTCCTGATAAATTCATATATGTTAGAGGCTTTAATAATATGACTTTTTCTCCTTTTATTATACCTGTTCCATATATTCCGTTAAACTTTGTTTTATCTAATGAAATCATAAACTGTTCAGCAATTTTATCAATTGCCATAAATCCTATGTTATGACGAGTTCGGTCATATTCTTTTCCAGGATTCCCTAAACCAACGATTAATTTCAAAATAAATACTCCTTTCCACTCTATGTAAGTTGTACATAATAGGTAAATGTCTTTAATGTTTTACATTACTATATAGTATCACTTTTATTATAATCAATTCACACAAAAAGACGTAACCTTTTGGTTACGTCTTTTTATATTATTCTTCGCTATCTTTTTCTTTTGTTGCTTCAACATCGCCTTCAGCATCCTGAACTTCGCCGCTGTCCGGCTCTTCTTCCTGTTGAGGAGGTAGTACAGAAGCAACTGTATCTTCTGCATCATGCGTAATTTCTAGCTTTTTATCTACCTTAATATCCGCTACTGTGATTGTATCATTAATTCCTAAATCTGATACATCTACATCAATAGATGATGGGATATCTTGCGGCAAGCCTTTTAATGAAATTTCATATAGAGACTGCTGTAATACGCCGCCTTCTTTTGTTCCTTTTGCTTCTCCTACTAGAGATAAAGAAACTTCAGTATCAATTTCTTTCTTCATGTCGACCACTTGGAAATCGGCGTGGACAATTTCGTTTTTTAATGGATCAGTTTGAATATCATGTAACATTACGGAATATTTTTGCTTATCCACTTGTAATGTTAACACTCCATTGCGCCCTGCTTCACGAATAGTCTTAATAAAATCAGCACTGTTTAAGTAAATAGGTGTGGATTCTGTTTTATTTCCGTAAACAACCGCTGGGAAGTTTCCTTCGTCGCGAATCTTTCTATTTGTAGAATTTTTGAAATCCGTTCTTTTATTTGCTTGAATTGAAATACTCATTTTATTCACCTTCCAGTATGTTTTCTACTTAAAATGTACCCTTTTTAGAAGGTTGCTAAACATGAAACCCAGTTTGAACAGTAATATATCTTTGTTCATCCTGTCCAAATCCCTTTAAAACAAAGGATTAGCGCATTTAATTTTTTTCAAAAAAACCTCTTTCCAAATGGAAAGAGGTTCTGTTTATCAATCAAATAACGTACTAACTGATTGCTCTTCGTGAACACGAATAATCGCTTCACCAATTAACGGAGCTACTGAAAGTTCTGTTACTTTACCAATTTTCTTATCTTCTGTTAAAGCAATAGAGTTTGTTACAGCTAGCTCTTTGATTGTAGAGTTTTGAATACGCTCAATTGCAGGGCCTGAAAGCACTGGATGTGTACAACAAGCATATACTTCTTTTGCACCTGCTTCAATTAATGCACTCGCACCAATTGTAATTGTACCGGCTGTATCAATCATGTCATCAATCAAGATTGCTGTTTTTCCTTCCACTTGTCCAACAATGTTCATAACTTCTGCTACGTTTGGACGAGGACGACGTTTGTCAATGATAGCAATCGGCGCTTTTAGACGTTCCGCTAAACGGCGAGCACGCGTTACGCCACCGTGATCCGGAGATACAACAACAACGTCATCAAGGTTTTTACTCTTGAAGTATTCACCTAAAATTGGAACACCTACTAAATGGTCAATTGGAATATCGAAGAAACCTTGAATTTGAGGAGCATGTAAATCTAATGTGATAATACGAGTAGCTCCCGCTTTTTCAATGATATTTGCTGCTAATTTGGCAGTGATTGGTTCACGTGCACGAGCTTTACGATCCTGACGAGCATAGCCATAGTAAGGCATAACGATGTTAATTGTTTTAGCTGATGCACGTTTTAATGCATCAATCATAATTAATAATTCCATTAAGTGTTCGTTAACCGGAGCACTTGTTGATTGAATGATAAATACATCACAACCACGGATACTTTCTTCAATGTTAATTTGAATTTCACCGTCACTGAAACGATCAACCGAACATTTACCTAATTCCACACCAATTACTTTTGCGATCTCTTCAGCTAAAGCCTTGTTTGAATTTAGCGTAAATAACTTTAAATTTTCATCAGCATATACATTTGACATTTTATTGTGAAACCTCCGTCAGGATTTTTTATTAATATCAAGCTTTTCAGCATAGTTTTCTTTATTTACTTGTTTCGCACGAGCAATTGATAATGCTTTTCCTGGCACATCATCCGTTACGGTTGAACCAGCTGCAACATAGGCACCTTCACCAATTGTTACAGGTGCAATTAAGTTCGAGTTACATCCTACGAATGCCCCATCTTCAATCTTTGTTAAAAATTTATTTTTCCCATCGTAGTTAACTGTAATAGATCCGCATCCTAAGTTTACACCTTTTCCGACCTCTGCGTCTCCAATATAACTTAAATGAGAAGCTTTGCTACCTTTTCCAAAAGATGCTTTTTTAATTTCTACAAAGTTTCCTACGCGCACTTCATCTCCAATTAATGATTGAGGACGAATATGTGCAAATGGGCCAATTGTGACTTCGTGACCAATTTCACTATCGTGAGCAACAGAATGGCGAATAGAAGTATTATTACCTATTTTGCAGTCTTTAATTTCACTGTTAGGTCCTACTTCACAATTCTCTCCAATTACAACTGTTCCTTGAATAACCGTACCAGGATAAATAACCGTATCTCTGCCAATGACAGCATCTGCTGAAATGTACGTGTTAGAAGGATCCACAATCGTCACTCCATTTAACATCTGCTGCTTGTTGATGCGCTTTTTCATTGTTTCTTCTGCTTGAGACAGAGCAAATCGATCATTAACGCCCAATGTTTCAGCAAAATCGGATGTTTGATATGCAGAAATAATTTGACCTTCATTTTTTAGAATTTCGATAACATCAGGTAAATAATACTCTCCCTGTACATTATCATTTGAAACTTTTGAAAGTGTCTCAAATAATTTCTCATTATCAAAACAATACGTACCAGTATTAATTTCCTGTACAAGACGCTCTTGTTCTGTGGCATCTTTATGCTCCACAATCTTTTCAACAGACCCTTGTTCATTTCGAATGATGCGTCCATATCCTGTTGGATCTTCTGCATGAGCTGTTAAAATAGTTGCCATTGCATTTGTTGCTTCATGATGCTTTAATAAAGATTCAATTGTTTCAGCTGTAATAAGCGGAGTATCTCCACATACAACAATTGTCGTACCTTTTTCATGTGCAAGTAAAGATTCTGCTTGCATTACTGCATGAGCTGTTCCTAACTGCTCTTCTTGTAAAGCAAATAAGCTTTTATCTCCAACATGTGATTTCACTTTTTCGGCACCGTGACCTACAACTGTAATTAAATTTGTTAAATCTAAACGTGATAACTGATCAATTACGTGTTGCACCATCGGTTTGCCACACACAGGGTGTAACACTTTATATAAAGATGACTTCATACGTGTACCCTGACCAGCTGCCAATATGACTGCATATCTTTTTGACATAACAGGCCTCCAATTTTACCTTTTTATCCATTAAGAATATTATATCAAAAATGACAGCATTTCAAGGAATCATTTATAAGTCATGAATTTTATTTTTTGGTAATGCTAAAGTTTTACAAAGGTGTGAAATTATATAAGTGGTAATCAAAAAGAAAAGAGCCTACTTTTCAGTAGACTCTTAATGTATCATATGTTTACGAAGCACCCGCTTCTTCGAATTCAACTTCTACCTCACCTAAACGATGATATTCTGCTAAAACAGCATCTTGAATCTTTCCGCGAGTATTTGAATTGATTGGATGTGCAATATCACGGAACTCACCATCCGGTGTACGTTTACTTGGCATGGCTACAAATAAGCCATTATTACCATCAATCACACGAATATCATGAACAACAAATTCACCATCTAATGTGATTGAAGCAATCGCTCTCATACGTCCTTCAGTGTTCACGCGGCGTAATCTTACGTCAGTTACTTCCATCTTGTTCACCACCTTTTTCTATGCGAAGCTTTACATACTTAATTCCACAGAATTTTGTGTTTTCCTGCTATTCAGAAAAAATTTTTAGAAAATTTTCGCAAAAAAAGTGAACAATTGGAAGTTACTTGCTTTTTGTTAGAAATTTGTTAATTTAATTACCCTTTAACGAGCGCAATAACTTCAATTTCAACAAGTACATCTTTAGGTAGTCTCGCTACTTCTACACATGAACGTGCCGGCTTATGGTCCCCGAAGTAGTCGCCATAGACTTCATTTAACGCTGCGAAGTCGTTCATATCTTTAATGAACACGGTTGCCTTTACAACTGTATTTAGAGAAGCTCCAGCTTCTTCAAGAACTGCTTTTAGATTTTCAAATACTTGAGTAGCTTGTACTTGAACATCTCCTTCGACCAACGTACCATCTGGACGAAGTGGAATTTGACCTGAACTGTAAAACAAGTTATTCACAACAATTCCCTGTGAATATGGACCAATAGCTTGCGGTGCATTTTTTGTTTGAACCTGTAACATATGTTCCTCTCCCTTACTTGATCAAATATATTTTAAGTAATTGCCTTCTTGTACACGAATTTGTTTATCTTTGATATTTACATCTGTTAATTGTACAAGGGACACATACTCATCCACTAAACGTTCTTCAATATCTTCTGATTCTACTAAAACTCCAATACCAGCAACAGTTGCATCGAACTCTTCAAGCAAGCTAACCATTCCATTTACAGTACCGCCAGCTTTCATGAAATCATCAATGATGAGTACATTTGACCCCACCGCTAAACTTCTTTTAGCTAACAGCATCGTTTGAATGCGCTTAGATGAACCCGACACGTAGTTAATACTAACGGTCGATCCTTCAGTTACTTTACTGTCTCTGCGCACAATAACAACGGGCACGTCTAAATACTGAGCTACCGCATACGCAATAGGAATACCTTTTGTTGCTACAGTCATCACCACATCGATTTTGCGGTTAGCAAAAAGCGACGCATACAAGCGACCGATTTTATTCACAACGCGGGGGTTCCCTAAAATATCAGTTAAATATAAATATCCACCTGGCAATAAACGCTCAGGTTTTTCAATCAACCCACATAATTCTTGAACAAGCTGACCGGCTTCTTCATTCGTCATCTTTGGAATGAATTTAACTCCGCCGGCAGCCCCTGGTAGCGTAACCAAAGTTCCGATACCCTGCTGTTCAAAAGTTTGTTTAATAATCGCCATATCTTCGCTAATCGATGATTTTGCGGAATCATATTTATCTGCAAAATACGTAAGAGGGATAAGACGCTGAGGGTTTTGAATGAAATAGTTGGTCATATCAATTAATCGTCCACTACGTCGAAACTTCATAACATCCTCCTGAAAATCCGAATATTGTAATGTAAATATAACATTAACATACGGATTTATTCAAGCGTTATTCGTTCACCTAGTAGCCTAACTGCATAAACTTTATCACAAAAGCCACGTAATCCATTATAAATGCGGTGCATACGTGAATCATGCTGTACAAGTCCGAATACAGTTGGCCCACTGCCGCTCATGAGCACAGCATCGGCGCCAAAACGCTTTATTTGTTCTTTAATGAGAGCTACTTCCGGATGCATTTTCAGCGTTACTGCTTCCAATACATTTCCGACAAGGCTACACATTTCATCATAATTTCCTGATTGTATGGCGTGAACCATCTCATCTACTTTAGGATGATCCATCTCTTCAATTTTTAAGTTTCGATATACATCTGCTGTAGAAACACCTATTTCAGGCTTAGCCAAAATCACCCAGCAGCTTGGAGGTGCCTCAATATGCTCTACAATCTCTCCGCGCCCTGTAGCAAGAGCTGTCCCTCCGTACACGCAAAAAGATACGTCAGAGCCAATCTCAGCCCCTATTTCTGCAAGTGTGTCCAATGATAACCCTAATTCCCATAACGTATTTAAACCGCGTAATGTAGCAGCCGCGTCACTGCTGCCTCCAGCTAATCCAGCAGCTACTGGAATATGTTTATCAATTAATATATTTACACCTTTTGAAATGTTATAACGTCGCTTCAAAACCTGCGCTGCCTGATAAGCGAGATTTCGCTGGTCATCTGGAACAAAGCGATTATGAGAATAAATAACAATTCGTCCATCTTCACGGTCAGAAAGTTCAATTCTGTCCGCTAAATCAATTGTTGTCATAATCATCTTAACTTCATGGTAACCATCTGGACGTTTATGTAACACATCAAGTGACAAATTTATTTTAGCCGGTGCTTTCACCATTAATTTCAACTTACTTCACCTACTTCATCTTATCGAGTTTAACGCTATTTTATCATAAAATGAACAAGATATAGCTGTTCATTTAAACATCTTTGTTTAATCCTCTGTTTTCTCTTTCATTTTGGGACAAAAAAACCGAAGCGGTTATACACTTCGGTTTTCCTCATTTCACTTTAAATAATCGTATAAGCATTGATTTTCACTACGCTATTGCTTTAGCTGCTGCTGTGCAAGCTCTACAGCTCGCTTCACCATATTGCCTGCGTCTTTTGCCCGAATAGCGCCCCAGCCTTCTGCTTGTACAGTATCGTAAAAACCAAGTTCTTTAGCCAATTCTTCTTTCAGCTTCGATGACATAATCCCTCTACGCCTTGACATTGCACATGGCTCCTTTACGTATAAAATGAAATTTCAACCTGAATCTCCTCGCTCTTTTACATAAGAAACGCGAGGACGATATGTATAGTATGTATAAAAAATAATGTATATATAATTTGAAAAAAAGACCAATAAAAAAGCAGTAAACCAATGTCCACTGCTCATCACCACTTGCTATATTGCCTATGTCATTCTTAGAAAAATTTTAGTTGCACTGTTTCCGTTAACACATCTGCGTAACTATACGAAACGCGCTCCAAAGAGTTTTCCTCTTGATCTAATTCAACGATAAAAACAGATGGGTACGTTTCTGTTAATACACCTGAACGTTCTACTGTTTTTCTACGACCACCGTTTGCTTTTAAAGTTAATCGTTGGCCTAGGTGCAAATCCAGCGCTTGCTTAATATCAGACAAAGTTTTCGCCATATTGGTCCACCTCACTATGTATAGTATAACACATGTTAGAAAAATAGTCAAAAACATAAAATTATAACAATCTATCTCTAATTGTGTCAATAAATAATTTTCAACATGAATCTACATTTCGCTGTTAGTATGCTCGTTTTTCAACGAAATATGTATATCTTTAGCAAATATTGAAAATGATTTTGTTTAATTAAGCGTATACTTTGGCTTCATACGAAAAAACAACTGGTTGCACATCATGCGTGTACATGCTGTAACCAGTTGTTTTTATTTCTACTCATCGCTTTCATAAGGCATGCCCGTGCGAAGCAGCCCTTTTGTTTCTACTCCTCCTAAACCTTTAGCACCCGTTAATGTATTACGTAAGACGTCCCATACATTAATACGATCCGTGAAAGGAGTAAAACTTAGTTTTGCTACTACATACACAGGGTCAAGAGCATGAATATTTACACGTGAAGGTGAACTAGCAAAGTTTGCTCCAGCTTGAATCAATAATTCAAAATGCGATTGACAGGCACCTGCAAAAATCACCAGCTGATCTAAATTACCAACTCTTTTTCTTGCTTCTTGGACTGTTTGAATATAGTGCTTGGAATGTCTATAAGCAAGAAGATCATCTTTATTTCCTTTTCCTTTGGAATAGGCATCATGACCTGTCAGCACTAGAATATCGGGTCTTACATCCTCAATTAGCTTTCCAACCTTCTCCGGCATTTCTGACTCAACGCAATGAACACCATAAACAGGAACACCAATTTTTTCGTAAACCAACAAACATTTACGTAAATAATTAGGGTCTCCGTCTACGTGCAGGACCTTTCCTGGAATTTGAAATAAGCGATGTGAATGGCTGTATCCATTAGTCATGCTATATTCAGTTTTCTCTCGAACGAGCCGATAATCCTGTTGAATAAGCTCCAAGGATCTTTCTAAAAGTTCTTCTTCTTGTTTTTTTCTTTGATCCTGTTCTTTAGCATCCACAACCTCTAGATCTGTACAAGGAGCGTCGGCAATCAACCGAACGTCTTCTCCTATTAAAGTCGCATATTTCCCCGCTTCGCTGTCGTTAATAGCTATAACACGAAAAAGCAAATCTCTTTGATAAGAAGGTCGTGTAACTATATCACCAATTTTGATGTTCATATGCTTCACTCCGTCTTTGCTACTTCAAAAATAAATTCTCTTCATAGCCTATGACTTCATGATAAAAATGTGATAATTTAGCGAAATGATTTTAAAAGTTGATCACTTAGCTTTCCGAATTCTTGAATAGATAACGTTTCGCCTCTTCGTTTCGGATCAATTTCAGCAGTTGAAAGTGCTTGCTCAATGTCCGCTTTTTTCTGCTTCCCATTTGGCAAGTTGTTCACTAGATTGTTTAAAATTGTTTTTCGACGCTGTCCGAAACTTGCTCGTACAACTTGAAAGAAGAATGCTTCATCTTGTACTTCTACCGCTGGCTTCGGTCTTCTTAACAATCGAATAACAGCTGAGTCTACATTAGGCTGCGGATTAAACACTGTTTTAGGCACAATCATAACCGTCTCAGCCTCTGTATAGTATTGAATCGCAATAGAAAGTGAACCGTACTCTTTTGTTCCCGGTTTAGCTGCTATACGGTCAGCAACTTCTTTTTGAAGCATAACGACGATTCCACGTACCGGAATTTGCTCTTCTAATAATTTCATCAAAATGGGTGTCGTCACGTAATAGGGTAAATTCGCAACGACCATTAAATCTTCTATGTTTTCGAATTCTTGTTCGAGCGTTCCTTTTAAATCCGCTTTTAACACATCTTGATGAATAACTTTTGCATTTGGGTAAGGAGAAAGCGTATCAGCTAAAATCGGAAGCAGACGCTGATCGATTTCAAATGCCAGTACTTTTTTTGCGCGCTTTGCTAGCTGTTCAGTTAAGGCCCCGATACCAGGTCCAATTTCAATAGCTCCCGTTTCTTCTGTTATTTCCGCATGATCAACAATACGATGTAAAATGTTCGTATCAATTAAAAAATTTTGTCCCAAACTCTTTTTAAATGTAAAACCGTATTTCTTTAAAATTTCCTTGGTTCGATTAGGCGTTGCAATATCTTTTAACAAGATCCCTTTTCCTCCTTATTTATCTGCTCAACAGCTCTGATAAAGTCCTCTTTTGAAATTTGGAACATCTGTAAGCGTTTATGGAGCTGCTTTCCGTTGGCATAACCAATTTTTAATAACTTTCCTATTCTTTCACGTCGAGACTTAGCTTTACTATCTCCTATCAAACGAGCTACGATTAAATCCTCTTGAGAAATCTCCATAGCTGCCCCCATCCACTCTTGCTTCACATCTTTTAGTGCTTTTTGAATAGACGCAATAGAAGCATGTTCAACTCCAATACCTTTGCCATTTTTAGGGCGAGCCTCTTCTTTATCTAAAAATGCGTGTTTACATCCTGGAACACGTTCTGAAACAATATTTCGAATTCGCTGTCCCGGATAATCTGGATCTGTAAAAATAATCACACCTCTTGTTTTTTGAGCTAATTTTACTTTCTCAATGGTTTCTTCATTTACAGCTGATCCATTTGTCTCGATGGTATCCGCATCCACTGCACGTTTAATCGCTACAGTGTCATCTCGGCCTTCTACTACAATAATTTCTTTAATCTTCATTGCTTCCTCCAAAACATTCAGTTTTGTTCATTTGCTTTTCAGTAAAAATGAAATGCTGGTTACTCACATCATTTTTCTTCTATGAAATCAACGTTTTATCTTATTATCAACTAAATTAAAAAGCATCTACCTGTTATTTTAACTGAAAAAGGCAGAGGATAACATTCTCCTCTGCGCCTATCTTTACTTTAACACGAAAATGATTGTTATATGAGAAAAAGTTTTAATCATTAATGCCAAATAGCTTTTTGGCGTTAGCTGTTGTAATATCAGCTAATTCTTCATACGTTATCCCTTTTAACTCTGCAATTTGCTCTGCTACGTATGAAACATAACCAGGTTCATTGCGCTTGCCGCGGAATGGATGAGGAGTTAAATAAGGACAGTCTGTTTCAATTAATAGTTTATCTAAAGGAAGCTCTGTAGCAACTTCTTTTGGTTTTTTCGCATTTTTAAAAGTAACAGGTCCACCAAAAGAAATATACATATTCATATCCATACACTGCTTCGCTACTTCAATACTGCCCGTGAAGCAATGCATAATCCCACCTACTTCTTCTACGTGCTCTTCTTTTAAAATGGTTACCACGTCTTCTGTTGCATCACGATTATGAATAATGATAGGTAAATTCACTTTGCGAGCTAAGCGAATTTGACGGCGAAATACGTCTTTTTGAACTTCTTTAGGTGATTTATCCCAATGGTAGTCTAATCCCATTTCTCCTAAAGCAACAACTTTCGGATGCTGAGCTAACTCTTCAATCCAAGCTAAGTGCTCATCCGTCATATCAACTGCATCTACTGGATGCCATCCTACACTAGCATAGATAAAGTCATACGTTTCAGCTATTTGAATAGCCTTTTTGATGGTAGGTTCATCGAATCCAACAACTACCATGTTTTGAACACCTTTTTCTAACGCACGATTAATTACTTCTTGCAAATCATCTTCATACTGTTCTGCGTTTAAATGAACATGTGTATCAAATAACATCTAATCGATCCTTTCCATGAATAAAAGGGGGTCCTCGCATGTTACACGTGAAACACCCCTTTTACCTATACTTATTTTATCTTCGTGCCATTTGCTAAGTTTTGATCTACGCTTGCTAGTGAAAGACCATTCTCATCTTCACCCGCTAAAATCATTCCTTGTGATAGTTCACCGCGCAGTTTCACAGGTTTTAAGTTGGTTACACAAATTACTTTTCGACCTACTAATTCTTCAGGCTTATAAAACTTGGCAATACCTGATACAACCTGGCGTTTTTCATAGCCAAGATCAAGCTGAAGCTTTAATAGTTTATCTGCCTTTTTAACTGGTTCTACTTGCGTAACTTGCGCTACACGAAGCTCTACTTTCATGAAATCATCAATTGTAATCTCTTCAGAAGGCTCTTCCTTCACAACAGGTTTTTCTTCCTTTGGAGCACTTCCTTGCATCTGCTCTTTAATAAACGCTACCTCTTCTTCTCGATCTAGACGAGGGAACATTGGCTCACCTTTTTCTACTTTTGTGCCTTCTTTAAGCATATTAAAACGCGTAGTGCTTTCCCACGTTTTTAATACATCTTCTTTTACACCAATCTGAGCAAAAATTTTCTCAGGTGTACGTGTTAAGAATGGCTGCAGTAATACCGCAATGTGACGAATTGATTCAGCTAGATGTGTCATAACAGAAGCAAGTTCTGCACGCTTATTCTCATCTTTTGCTAACGCCCAAGGCTGCGTTTCATCAATGTATTTATTCGTGCGGCTTACATATTGCCAGATAGAAGCAAGAGCCACTGAAAACTCCATATCTTCCATCGCTTCTTCATATTTATTCACTGTATCTTTTTGAGCTTGGACGATAAGTGCATCAAACTCTGTTACATTGCCTTCATAAGTCGGAATAACACCATCAAAATACTTATTAATCATCGCCACTGTACGATTAACTAGGTTGCCAAGGTCATTTGCTAAGTCAAAGTTAATACGTTCAACAAACGCTTCTGGTGTGAATACACCGTCTGAACCGAATGGAACTTCACGAAGTAAGTAGTAACGAAGGGCATCTAGTCCATAGCGATCAATCAATGTCACTGGGTCTACTACATTCCCTTTTGACTTCGACATCTTTCCGTCTTTCATTAATAACCAGCCGTGAGCAAATACTTTCTTAGGAAGTGGCAAATCAAGTGCCATCAACATGATTGGCCAATAAATAGTATGGAAACGTACGATTTCTTTTCCTACTAAATGTACGTTAGCCGGCCAATATTTTCGATAGTTTTCATCGTTCTCTGTACCATACCCAAGAGAGGTGATATAGTTAGAAAGCGCATCAATCCATACGTAAATAACGTGTTTTGGGTTACCTGGAACTTTTACCCCCCAATCAAACGTCGTACGAGAAACAGCTAAGTCTTCAAGACCAGGCTTAATAAAATTATTGATCATTTCGTTTTTACGGGACTCTGGTTGAATAAATGAAGGGTTTTCTTCATAAAAAGCTAGTAAACGATCTACGTATTTCCCCATTTTAAAGAAATAGGACTCTTCTCGAACGAGCTCTACAGGGTGTCCGCTATCCGGGCTTTTTCCGCCTACAACTTTTCCATTTTCAACGATTGGATCTACTAGCTGATGCTCTGTATAGTACGTCTCATCGGGAACTGAATACCAACCTTCATACTCATCAAGATAAATGTCACCTTGTTCTAAAAGGTGCGCGAAAATCTTTTCCACGATTTCTTTATGTCTTGGTTCTGTTGTACGGATAAAATCGTCATACGAAATATCCATCTTATCCCACAGCTCTTTGATTCCAGATACAATATCATCTACGTATTGCTGAGGTGTCACGTTTTTCTCTTCTGCTTTTCGCTGAATTTTTTGACCATGTTCATCCGTACCTGTTAAATAACGTACGTCAAACCCTCTCAAACGTTTATAACGAGCCATTGCATCTCCCGCTACCGTCGTGTATGCATGCCCTATATGTAATTTACCACTCGGATAATAAATCGGCGTAGTAATATAAAATGTATTATTTCCATCTGCCATGTTCATAACCTCCAACATTCCATTTCAACATTTTGATTTATATGTACGTAATCATATAAACCCTGTCTTCTTATTCTACTATCTATCATACTATTTTACATGATAATTTCAAAACATTCTCTTCCTATATACACGGGAATATGACGGATTCACTTCATTTTTAAATAATCGTTATTTTTCCAAAAAATAATCCTTTTAATTGTATCAGCTTCGCCCTATTTTTATATAAAATATACCCTCATTCAAAAAGTCACTTTGATGAAAACGACAAATAGGTCTAATTTTGTCGTTTTATGTCGAATTATATTTACCCTATCTTCAAAATAGTTAATATCAAGCTATTTAGACGATTAATCTTTTTTCCAATGAAATCCCTTGTCATTCCTTGACTGACGGTCACAATTAGCTTGTAAACAAGTCGAGAAAAAAATTTTTCCCAGCTACATTTTTTTACATGTAAAATGATTGACTAGTTTTGGAAACGCTGGTATTATGAAAGTACGTTGAAATTGTCGAATAATGACGAAAGTAATAACATAGAAAAATGATTACTGAGAGGAGAACGATTAACATGAAATCTACAGGTATTGTTCGTAAAGTTGATGAATTAGGACGCGTAGTAATTCCAATTGAATTACGTCGTACATTAGGAATTGCAGAGAAAGATGCTCTAGAAATCTATGTAGATGAAGAGCGCATCATCTTAAAAAAATACAAACCAAACATGACTTGCCAAGTAACAGGTGAAGTATCTGATGATAACATTCAACTTGCTAGCGGCAAATTAATTCTAAGCCGTGAAGGTGCAGAACAAATCATGAAAGAACTTCAAGATTCTTTACAAGCTTCTAAATAAAACGAAAAGCTGTCTATGATAGACAGCTTTTTTTAATGTACGTGATATTCACTATAAATGTCTCGCTTTGACACATCTCGGTCTTTTGCTACTTGCTTAATCGCTTCTTTGTTTGAAAGCCCTTCTTCTACATAGTGATCAACATGCTCGATAATGGTGAGCTGCTCCCACCATAGATTACTTTCATCTGGTGCTTCTTCATTTGTCCCTTCAAGAATTAAGCAGAATTCGCCTCTAATATCTGTGGCATTTGTCCATTCAATTGCTTCTAATACGCTTCCTCTTAAAAATTCTTCATAGCGTTTTGTTAACTCTCTACATAACACAATAGATCGGTTCCCTAAAATTTCTTCTATACTCTTTAGCGTTTCTTTTAATCGATGAGGGGCTTCATAAAATATCATGCTTTCCTTAATATACTGAAGCTCTTGAAGCTGTTCTTTACGCTGTTTTTTATTTCTATTTAAAAATCCATAAAAATAAAACTGCCCCGTAGGTAGTCCAGAAGCAATTAAAGCTGTTAATGCTGCGTTAGGCCCCGGCAGCGGAACAACCGTATATCCTTCTTTAACGGCAGCTACCACTAACTCATAACCAGGATCTGAAATACAAGGCATGCCCGCGTCGCTTACTAAAGCAATATTTTTTTCACCGTCTAAGTCGCTTAACAGCTGTTCACTTTTTGTATGTTTATTATGTTCATGATAACTTGTAATAGGCGTATCAATCTCAAAGTGGTTACATAGTTTTTTCGTTTGTCTCGTATCTTCTGCGGCAATATAATCAACTTCTTTTAAAATTCGAATCGCACGAAATGTCATATCCTCTAAGTTTCCAATAGGAGTGGGAACTAAATATAAAACGCCTCGTTCATTTGATACATCATAACTTTTTTGTGATTTCATTCTGCTTTTCTTGCTCCCTTCGAATGTAAGCCTGTTTTTGCACTCTGCTTAACTGTTTGAACCAATACTCTTTTTTCATAGCTTCTGTTTTAGAAGTAAACACCTCATGCCAAATTAATGAAACAGGCCTTCTTGCTCTCGTATATTTTGCCCCTTTCCCTTCATTATGGACAGAAATACGTTTTTGCAAATTATTCGTGTAACCAGCGTAATACGTACAGTCCTTGCATTCAACTACGTAAAAATAATGATTATTTTGTCCCATATAAAATCCTTTTTAATTCATCCGTGTATTCATCATTGTCTTGGTAGACCACCAGCGGAGGAAGAATCTTTAAATCTGGACTTCCATCCTTCGTACCTTCAATTAAAAGTGTATTTGCTTCTTTCCCATCTTTAGGATAGACAAACTGAAGTCTCTTTGGCTCTAAACGGTACTGCCTCATTAACGTAACGATATCTAATAGTCTTCCTGGACGGTGAACTAATGCCACTTTTCCGCCTTGCTTCACTAGTTGGCTGCTGGTTCTAATCACATCTTCCAACGAACAATGAATTTCGTGGCGAGCGATTGCAAAATGTTCGTTTTCATTTATCTCTTCTTTATTGGATGTGGTGAAATAAGGAGGATTACATGTTACAACATCATATTTTCCATAACCCAGTTCTTGAGGCGAATTTTTTAAATCACCATGTATCATTTTAATCTGCCCATCGAGCTGATTATACGCAATACTTCTTTGCGCCATACTGTGTAGCCGTTCTTGAATTTCTACACCAATGATTTTTCCCTTTGTTCGTTTAGATAAAAACAGTGGGATTACACCGTTTCCTGAACATAAATCAACCAAGTTACCTTTACGAATTGGGACATAAGCAAAGTGAGATAAAAGCACAGCATCCAATGAAAAGGAAAAGACAGACGGACTTTGAATAATGCGCATCTCCTCATCGGCTAATAGATAATCTAAACGTTCATCTCCATATAACTCAACCATAGTCGTTCTTCTCCTTGTACATCTATTATTTACATCTTTTACTCATAAAAAGAACCTCTCCAAAAGGGAGAGGTGTTGTTACTTTTTATTTAAAAATGACAAGCAAAACAAACAGTCCCCATCTTTACGCACACTTCCATAATGAATGTTACAAATATGAAAACCCTCTTGGTAAAGGCGAGCCAAATTGTCATATCCTTCTCCGATATCAATTTGTTTTTGCTCTTTTGTTTGAGCGCTTGCTTTTGAATGTCTATTTTTCAGCTTCGTTTCGAAGTTTGTCTGGTCAAGGCGACGGCGCAAATGATCATTTTCTATTTGCAGGTGATGATTTTCTTCAATTAGCTCAGCAAGATGCTCTTTCAACTCACCTAACTGCTTATATAAATGACCAATTTGTTCCTCCATGTTTGTCACCGAATCAAAAATCTCTTTTTTATCCACCTTTGCCCACCTCGTTAATCTGTGGCTTGAAACGAAACAGCACCTTCATTATTGATCTCATCCAGAGTATACTCTAAAATTTGTTCGTGATCTGACAGTTCCACTTGAATAATTCTTTCCAAAATATTCAAACCCACTACACGTCCTGAACCATCTGAAGTTTTAATTGTTGAGCCTATATCAGGAAGCTGTTCTTTTGCCGTTTCATACTCATCATTTTCATATTTTAAACAACACATCAAACGTCCGCATAAACCAGAAATTTTCGTTGGATTAAGCGATAGGTTTTGGTCTTTGGCCATCTTAATAGAAACCGGCTCAAAATCACCTAAAAACGTTGAGCAACATAGCATACGGCCACAAGGACCTATCCCGCCCAACAGTTTTGCCTCGTCTCGTACACCGATTTGACGAAGCTCAATTCGCGTACGGAAAATAGCAGCTAAATCTTTAACTAACTCTCTAAAATCAATACGGCCATCTGCTGTAAAATAAAAAATGACTTTATTACGATCAAACGTATATTCTACATCTACTAACTTCATATCTAAATCGTGTGATTGAATTTTTTGCACGCATACGTCATACGCTTCTCTAGCAGCCTGTTTATTTTCATCCACAATCAGCCTGTCTTTTTGTTCAGCAATGCGGATTACTTTTTTCAAAGGAAGTACGACATCGTGTTCACTTACTTGCTTCTTATTAATAACCACTCTGCCAAATTCAACACCACGAACTGTTTCTACAATAACAAACTCACCATCTGGAATTGTAAGTTCTCCAGGGTCAAAATAATATATTTTTCCCGCTTTTTTAAAGCGAACGCCTACTACATCATACAAGCTTTTATCCCTCCTGCAAATCCAACACCAGCTGTTCCATTAATAACTGTAGATTCATATTTGAATTTAATTTATTTTTGGCCTTCAAGATAACCTCTAAGCGATAAATCGCTTTTTCCTGCGTTGTCTGAAGAGCTTGCTGTTTTAATTCTTCTATTTTATGACGATAGACGATTTTAGACTCTTGTCCAACTTGCAGCGTCAACAAATCACGATAAAGAAGCATCAATAAAGTTAAACCAATATGTGCTTGTTCTTTTTCTTTAAAATGTGTTACCCACTTTTCATGAATAAAAAGAAGAGCTTGTTGAGGTCTCGTTGTTAACACTTCATATAATTGTATCACTAACTTTATTGCAAGTCCAAACCATTCATCTTTACTTAATTCAATTGCTTCATCAATGCTGTTTGTTAAATTAGACAAGATGGACGCATCTACTGCGGAAAGGCCATTTTCTACTAGTTTTTCAGCTAACTGTTCTGGTGTAAGAGATCGAAATGATATTACTTGGCAACGTGAGATAATCGTATCTAATAAGCGCTGTATATTTTCTGTTAATAAAACTGCATAAGTTCCGTTGCCAGGCTCTTCTAAAAATTTCAGTAAACTATTTGCTGCGCTTACTGTCATTTTATCAACATGATTCACAATATATAACTTTTTATTAGATTCAACACCGGTTTTTGTGAATTCTGATTGCAAGAATTGAATTTGCTCTTTTTTAATCGATAGACCAGCTGGCTCAATCAAGTGAATATCTGGATGATTACCTGAATCAATTCGCCGGCAGTTACTGCACTCATGGCATGGCCTATGATTAACTGGATTTTGGCAAAACAGTGCTTTAGCAAACAAAAAACTAATTTGTTTTTTACCTGTTCCTTTGCTTCCTTCAAATAAATAAGCATGAGCAACTCGCTCTTTAAGCAAGCTGTTTTGTAAAATCTTTAATACGTTCGGCTGAAGAGCTTCAAGCTGTTCCCATGTATTTCCCATTCAATCATCACTTTCTATTTAAAATCTTCTCTCTTAAAATTGATGAAATTGATCTACTGGTAGTACGAATACTGTAGCTCCGCCCACTTCAACTTCAACAGGATACGGAATGTATGAATCTGCATTACCGCCCATCGGTGCCACAGGAGAAATCATCTGTCTGCGGTTTTCACATTGGCCCTTAATAATATCAAGTACTTCATCTACTTTATGATCATCTGTACCAATCATAATTGTTGTATTCCCTGATTTTAAAAATCCGCCCGTACTTGATAATTTGGTTGAACGAAACCCTCTTTCTACAAGTGCATTTAAAAGCTTTGAGCTATCTGAATCTTGAATAACGGCCATTACTAATTTCATGAATAACACCTCATTTTACTTTTTTGTTAAGAATAGTATAGCAAGAATAACGATCATCTGTATTTATTTTAAAATCAATTTTATTTGTTTATAAGCTTCTTCACAGACTTTTTCAACGGATTGATTTGCATCAATTCGTCGAATACGCTCTGGAAATTCACTCAAAAGAGATAAATATCCATCTCGTACTTTGTAATGAAAGTCTAAGGATTCTAAATCTAATCGATTAATCTCATCTTTTCGACCTTTATTAATTCTTTCTAACCCTACCTCAGGCTCAATGTCAAAATATAAAGTGGCCTGTGGCATCGTTTGCTCAATAGCAAATTGATTGATAGCAAAAATATCTTCTACGCCTATACCCCGCGCATTTCCTTGATAAGCAAGTGAGCTATCAATAAAACGGTCGCATAATACTATATTCCCTTTATTTAGCTCAGGAATCACTTTTTCTACAAGATGTTGTCTTCTAGCCGCAGCATAAAGAAGTGCTTCGGTTCTGGCATCCATTTCCGTATTAGATGGATTTAAGATGATTTCACGAATTTGTTCAGCAATTCGTATGCCTCCAGGCTCTCTTGTTAATACAATATTATAGCCCTCTTGTATTAATTTTTGTTGAACCATATGGATGATCGTCGTCTTACCAGCACCTTCTGGCCCTTCGAATGTAATAAACGTTCCTGACATGTATAAATTCCTTTCTCTATTTAAATACTTCTATCTTTCCTTCTTCCATACAAGAGCCGCCCTGAATATGACCATTTAACCTTTGAATATGCAAAATATAGTCAATATGATTGCTCGTAATCGTTTCTCCCTCCATTAAAATAGGAATTCCAGGAGGATATGGAATAACAGATTGTGCACTTACACGCCCAATCGCTTCTTCAAACGAACACATATGCTTTGATCTTAGTTTTCTTTCTTCCATAGGCAGGAGAACCGTTGCTCTTGAAAAACGAAATGGTTTGATTAGTGGTTTTTCATATGACTTACGCTGTATATTCTCTACTGCTTGTCTAACCCGCTTAATTGTATCATTAAAATCCCATCTGCTGCTTAAAGGTAGAACAAACAATACATAGTTAACGTCAGCTAGTTCTGTATAAATATCTTGCTTTTCCAGTTCCTTTTGCAAATGATATCCTGTTGCAGCCGAACAAGTCAACGTCATTTTCAAAAGGTCGGTAACAGTTTGATCTGTTTCCACATCAATAGTTGAAAGTGTATCAATCTCATTAATCTTTTCAACAAACGAATGAATATTGTCAGTCATTCTATCAATATCATGCTGAGTAAACTGCTGCAGATAATACCTTGCTAAATCGAGAGAAGCCATAATAGGGTATGAGGGACTGCTTGACTGCAGTACTTGTAGGTAATGCCGAACGCTTTGCTTATTTATCAACGTCCCCTGCATATGTAAATAAGAACCCATAGTCATAGCTGGCAGCGTTTTATGTGCTGACTGAACAACAAGATCCGCTCCATACGTAACAGCTGACGACGGAAAAGGATTACCTAAAATAAAGTGGGCTCCATGAGCTTCATCAATAATTATAGGAATATTGTAGCCATGAATAAAATCAATGATCTCCTTTAAATCTCGCGCTACCCCGTAGTAAGTAGGATTTGTTAATACAAATGCTTTTATATCCTGAGAACCCTCTAAAGCTGCTTTAATTGTTTTAATGGATACACCTGTACTAAGATGTGTTTTTGAATCTATTTCAGGAGCTAAAAAAATAGGTGATGCCTTTGATAAAGCAATAGCATTAAAAATAGATTTATGAGAATCTCTTTGAACAGCAATTTTATCTCCTTCTTGACAAAGAGATAAAATCGCGGCGAGATTGCCTACAGTAGAACCATTAACTAAAAAAAAGCTTTCATCTACTCCATACAACTTTGCCGTTAACTCTTGTGCTTCTTTAATAACAGATTCTGCTTCATGTAAATCATCTAATCCGCTAATTTCTGTTAGATCATATTGCAAAAAGTCTGCGTAAGAAGACTGAATATGTGAAGGTAGAATTTGACCATTTTTATGGCCGGGCACGTGATAAGAGAGTGACCTCTTTTCGCTGTGCCTTACTAAACGGTTATATAAAGGTAAATATGTATCCATACATCCATTCCTTACTTTTTGTAAATATAACATTGTTAACTTGATAAAAGAATATGTAAGTATTTTTCCTATCAAAATTGATTTTTCTTTCATTATAACAAACTTAGTTGATTTTTTTGAGCCATATAAAGAAGCCCTTATAAAAAAGGGCTTTTAGTAAGAAAACGCTCCTGATATTCTCTTTAATTGATCTACTAACAATTGATAACGAAAATGAGATGAATCCACCTCTACAATCTCTATCTCGCAGTGTTGGCATATAAAGCTGGAAAACACCTCAATACCCTTTGTATTCTGTTCATGACAAACGGAACATGTTTTAATTTGTTTTTCCATTACTCTCCACCTCCACTAATTAAGTATCGACAAGATGTAACGTCTTTATGCAGTTCATTTACCCCATTTTATGTAGATAGCTTATACTCTGTGAATAATAAAAAAAGGACTAGCTAAAATAGCTAGTCCTTTTTCAGGTGCCTGGCAACGTCCTACTCTCACAGGGACAAAGTCCCAACTACCATTGGCGCTAAAGAGCTTAACTTCCGTGTTCGGTATGGGAACGG
>NZ_JAKWFL010000016.1:0-51975 GCF_029522095.1 Priestia sp. Y58 | reverse complement strand
CTAGTAAGATCCCTGAAAGATGATCAGGTTGATAGGTCAGAGGTGGAAGCGTGGCGACATGTGTAGCTGACTGATACTAATCGATCGAGGACTTAACCAAACTTTAAAAGCGTAAGCTTTACTCAGCGAACTGTTATCTAGTTTTGAGAGAACAAAACTTTTTCAAAAAAGTCTTGCTTTCTTTTGAAAATCATGTATAATATAATATGTCTGGTGACGATAGCGAAGAGGTCACACCCGTTCCCATACCGAACACGGAAGTTAAGCTCTTTAGCGCCAATGGTAGTTGGGACTTTGTCCCTGTGAGAGTAGGACGTTGCCAGGCTGTTATTATTCCACAGTAGCTCAGTGGTAGAGCTATCGGCTGTTAACCGATCGGTCGTAGGTTCGAGTCCTACCTGTGGAGCCAACTGGCCCGTTGGTCAAGCGGTTAAGACACCGCCCTTTCACGGCGGTAACACGGGTTCGAATCCCGTACGGGTCACCATTTATTTTTATCTACATAATAGTGGAGGATTAGCTCAGCTGGGAGAGCACCTGCCTTACAAGCAGGGGGTCGGCGGTTCGATCCCGTCATCCTCCACCACCGTGCCGGTGTAGCTCAACTGGTAGAGCAACTGACTTGTAATCAGTAGGTTGGGGGTTCAAGTCCTCTTGCCGGCACCATTTATATCGGAGGGGTAGCGAAGTGGCTAAACGCGGCGGACTGTAAATCCGCTCCTTCGGGTTCGGCAGTTCGAATCTGCCCCCCTCCACCATCTTTATTGGGCTATCGCCAAGCGGTAAGGCAACGGATTTTGATTCCGTCATGCGTTGGTTCGAATCCAGCTAGCCCAGCCATAGAGAGCCATTAGCTCAGTTGGTAGAGCATCTGACTTTTAATCAGAGGGTCGAAGGTTCGAGTCCTTCATGGCTCATTTTAATAAGCGGAAGTAGTTCAGTGGTAGAACACCACCTTGCCAAGGTGGGGGTCGCGAGTTCGAACCTCGTCTTCCGCTCCATTTCTATATAAAAAAGATTTTGGGGCCTTAGCTCAGCTGGGAGAGCGCCTGCCTTGCACGCAGGAGGTCAGCGGTTCGATCCCGCTAGGCTCCACCATACATATAAACGTACAACCTTTAAGCAATTTGCTTAAAGGTTTTTTTGTGCAGTTTCTACAAATTAGAATTGTATATATATTCAAAAAAGTGTCGAGTTGAGCCATCGCTCATTTAGCCGTTACAATAAGAGAGTAGCAACATTTGTGATGGGGGGACATATTATGAATAAGCTTTCAATTATTGGAGTACCAATGGATTTAGGTCAAACTCGCCGTGGGGTCGATATGGGGCCAAGTGCGATACGATATGCAGGTGTTATTGAACGCATCGAGAATATTGGCTATAGTGTAGAAGATAAAGGGAATATTGAAATTGCCTTAGCTGAACGAGTACATAGTGATGAAAATACAAACTTAAAGAATTTAAAAGCTGTAGCAGATGCTAGCGAGAGGCTTGCTCAGACCGTAAGTGATGTTATTACAAATAAAAGGTTTCCTTTAGTGCTAGGGGGAGATCACAGCATCGCTATCGGAACACTAGCAGGAGTAAGTCGTCATTATCAAAACTTGGGCGTGATTTGGTATGATGCACACGGAGATTTGAATACAGCAGATACGTCTCCTTCAGGAAATATTCACGGTATGCCATTGGCGGCAAGTATAGGTATAGGAGACGACGCATTGACTCGAATTGGCGGTTATACACCTAAAGTCAAGCCTGAAAATATTGTGATTATCGGAGCACGTTCTTTAGATGAAGGAGAAAAAGAGCTAATAAAGGAAAAAGGGATTAAAGTGTATACGATGCATGAGATAGACCGAATGGGTATGACAAAAGTAATGGAAGAAACAATTTTATATTTGCGTGATAAAACAGATGGGGTTCATCTATCACTCGATTTAGATGGACTGGATCCACATGATGCACCTGGAGTAGGAACGCCAGTTATCGGTGGAATAAGCTACAGAGAAAGTCATTTAGCTATGGAGATGTTGGCAGAATCTCAGCTAATCACTTCTGCCGAGTTTGTGGAAGTGAATCCTATTTTAGATGAACGGAATAAAACAGCTACAGTAGCTGTTGCATTGATGGGCTCACTTTTAGGAGAAAAATTAGTATAAAACATTAGTACCTACCAAAAAGTACATGAAATATATATGAAGATAAAAAAAAGAAGCTCTTAGTTCGGATTCGAGAGCTTCTTTATATAGAGAAAAACTTTTCATATTCATTTAATAAACCATCTAACTCTGAACTTACTCTCACCACTGTTAGTGATGATAAAGGGTTTTCTGCTGCAAGAGTGACCATGTTATTTCTGCATTCTTCAATTTGATTCAAAAGGTTCTCTTTTGTATGAGTCAAGCTTTCCACTCCTCTTCTTTTCATCTATACTAATTACATAACCTACGTACGATCTTTTTAAACATATTTGACAAATTTTTGTTAAAATAATTAAGCATAAGTGAAACTTTATGATAAAGTACACGTATATATACTATCCCGCAATGGGCGGAGGTAACCGTTACATGGATTTATTATTAAAAAGAAAAATAAAAAAAGTAAAAAAAGGTGACCAGGATGCGTTTGCTGACATAGTAGAATATCACAAGGATAAACTTTTTCATCTATGTTATCGAATGTTAGGAAACCGGGAAGAAGCGCAAGACGCTGCACAAGAGGCGTTTATTCGAGCCTATGTAAATATTCATAGCTATGACACGAGTAAAAAGTTTTCCACCTGGTTATATCGAATTGCTACAAATCTTTGTATTGATCGAATTCGTAAAAAAAAGCCAGACTATTATTTAGATGCAGAAGTAGCCGGGACCGACGGGTTAAATATGTACTCTCAAATAGCTGCCGATCAGGCCTTACCAGAGGAAGAACTAGAGCAAGTAGAATTGCAAGAATTCATTCAGTCGGAAATATTAAAGCTACCTGAGAAATATCGAACTGTCATTGTCCTAAAATATATAGATGAGCTGTCGTTAAAAGAAATCAGCGATATTTTAGACCTGCCGCTTGGTACGGTAAAGACTAGAATTCACAGAGGACGTGAAGCTTTAAGAAATCGACTTCGCCACTTGTAAGGAGTGAACTAAGAATGAAATGTCCAAAAATGTATGTAAATCTCATTCATGAACATTTGGATGGGGATATTACAAAAGAAAATGAACTATTATTAAAAGAGCATTTGCATCAATGCAAAGGTTGTCAGCAGCATATGCATCAGTTAAAAAGAACCATTGCATTTGTGCAAAGCACTTCTCATATAGAATTACCTATGAACTTTACAGCAGGTGTTATGGCTGGGTTACCACGTGAAAAGAATCGAATTCGAATGAATAGATGGTTTACAAACCACCCGATTCTTAGTGCAGCTGCTGTATTTGTGCTGTTAATGTCCGGCACGGTGTTTTCAGCTTGGGAAACGGATGAAGACTTTTCTGTTTCAAAGCAGCCGAACTTGGTCATTCATGATAAAACAGTCGTTGTACCAAAAGGTGAGACCGTCAAAGGTGATATTACTGTGAGAAATGGCGATATTAAAATTGAAGGAAAAGTAGATGGAAATGTTACTGTTATACATGGTGATAAGTACCTAGCTTCTGCAGGAGAAGTGACAGGCAATATTGAAGAGTTAGACAAGATTTTTGACTGGGTATGGTATAACGTCAAAACTCATGCCAAACAAGCTGTTGACTTTTAATAGTTGAAACATAAAACCGTCCGCTTATCTTGTTAGAGAGGAACAGTGGACGGTTTTATTTATATAAAAAGAAGGCTACATTATATAGGAACAAGGATTTAAAAATAAGATGTAATTTACAGTGTAATTTTGTTTTATGGTATAATAAAACGGTTATGTTATCTTTATTACATATATAGAGGAAGTGAGAAGATGCCTATTGGAGACCTGCCAATCCTCTCATATTTAGGAAAAATTGTTGATGTTCTCCTGGTATGGTTCGTCATATATAAATTAATTATGGTCATAAGAGGTACAAAAGCAGTACAGCTTTTAAAAGGAATCACCGTGATTTTAGTTGTACGCTTTATAAGTAACTTCCTTGGACTAAATACGCTGCAATGGTTAATGGACCAAGCGTTAACGTATGGGTTTTTAGCTATCATTATTATCTTCCAGCCGGAGCTGCGCCGAGCGCTTGAACAGCTTGGGAGAGGACGTTTGTTTTCACGCAGTAATTTGCCTGAAGAAGATGAACGTACCATTACGATTGAGGCGATTATAAAAGCAACGCATTATATGGCTAAAAGACGCATAGGTGCATTGATCTCAATCGAAAGAGAGACGGGTATGGGTGACTATATCGAAACAGGTATACCGCTCAACTCTAATATTTCTTCTGAATTATTAATCAACTTATTTATACCGAATACACCACTTCATGATGGAGCGGTTATTTTACAGCGGGATCAAGTAGCCGCTGCAGCATGTTACTTACCTTTATCTGAAAGTCCTTTTATTTCAAAAGAATTAGGTACTCGCCATCGTGCTGCTGTAGGAATAAGTGAAGTAACAGATAGTGTGACTGTTATTGTATCTGAAGAAACTGGAGGCATTTCCGTTACCAAAAATGGTGAATTGTATCGTGAATTGACAATTGATACATTGAGAGAAATGCTAGAAAAAGAATTAGTCACAACTTCTAAAGCAACTTCTTCCACTCGTTGGCAATGGAGGTTGAAGAAGAATGGATAAATTGATGAATCGATCGTGGGTTATGAAAATTATCGCGTTGCTGTTAGCCTTCATGTTATATTTATCTGTTAATTTAGATGATGGTGCCAGTTCATCAAATAAGATCCTGAACCGAAGCAGTTCTGCCAACACTGGAGTAGAAACATTAACAGATGTTCCGGTTCAAGTATCCTACAATGAGAAGAACAGAATTGTAAGAGGTGTTCCGGATACGGTTATTATGACACTGGAAGGTCCTAAAAATATTTTGGCTCAAACAAAGCTACAAAAAGATTATCAAGCTTATATTGACCTTGATAATTTAAGCTTAGGGCAGCATAGAGTCAAGGTTCAGTATCGAAATATCTCTGATAATTTAAACGTAGTGGTTAAGCCTGATATTGTAAACGTAACAATTGAAGAACGCGACTCAAAACAGTTTTCAGTAGAGGCAAGCTATGATAAAAACAAGGTCAAGAATGGATATGAAGCAGGGGAAGCAACCGTTAGTCCAAGAGCCGTCACGGTAACGGGCGCATCAAGTCAATTAGACCAAGTTGCTTATGTGAAAGCTATTATTGATTTAGATAATGCTTCAAAAACAGTGACGAAACAAGCAACTGTTGTCGCACTAGACAAGAATTTAAATAAATTGAATGTAACAGTTCAACCAGAAACGGTCAATGTAACAATCCCAGTGAAAAATATTAGTAAAAAAGTGCCGATCGATGTGATTCAAGAAGGCATGCCAGGCGACGGTGTCAACATTACGAAGCTAGAGCCTAAAACAGATACAGTGAAAATTATCGGTCCATCTGATTCTTTAGAAAAAGTCGATAAAATTGATAATATTCCAGTCGATGTTACCGGTATTACGAAATCTAAAGATATTAAGGTGAACGTCCCTGTTCCAGACGGAATAGATAGTGTAAGTCCTAAACAAATTACCGTTCATGTGGAAGTAGACAAACAAGGTGATGAGAAAGACGCAGAAGAAACGGACGCGAGTGCAGCTGAGACTAAGTCATTTAAGAATTTACCGGTTTCTTTAACTGGTCAATCCTCAAAGTACACGTATGAACTGCTTTCTCCTACTTCAGTAGATGCGGATGTAAAAGGACCAAAATCTGATTTAGATAAGTTAACGAAAAGCGGCATTAGCTTGTCAGCGAATGTAGGGAATTTATCTGCCGGGGAGCACACGGTTCCTATTATAATAAATAGTCCCGACTCTGTTACATCAACTCTATCGACTAAACAGGCAAAAGTTCGTGTAACAGCGAAAAAACAATCAGGGACAAATGATGAGCAAACAGATAAAGAAACAAGTGGAAGCACGAGCGATAAAGAAACAAAGCCAGACACGGGAACTGGATCAGGATCAGGAACAAATCCTGGGACGGGAAATTCAGGTGATTCAGCTGATAAACCAAGCGAAGAGACTGATACACCTGAAGATAATACAGATACACCAACAGATAGTACAGAAACTGGTGACGACAGTAGTAATCAAAGTGATGAAAATTCTACACCCGTAGATGGACAGACAGATAATACATCAGGAAACTAAATGTTTTGACATGAAGGAGAGAAAATTAATGGGTAAGTATTTTGGAACAGACGGAGTACGAGGAGTTGCCAATAGTGAATTAACTCCTGAGCTTGCTTTTAAAATTGGACGCTTAGGTGGTTACGTTCTAACAAAAGATTCAGAGCGACCAAAAGTATTAATCGGACGCGATACACGCGTTTCTGGTCATATGTTAGAAGGAGCGCTTGTTGCAGGATTGCTTTCAATTGGAGCAGAAGTTATGCGACTAGGCGTTATTTCAACTCCAGGGGTAGCGTATTTAACAAAAGCACTTGGCGCACAAGCAGGAGTCATGATTTCTGCTTCGCATAACCCAGTTCAAGATAACGGAATTAAATTCTTTGGTCCAGATGGATTTAAACTTTCAGATGCCCAAGAGAATGAAATTGAAGCGTTAATGGATAGTGAAACAGATCAATTACCAAGACCTGTTGGGGGAGACTTAGGTCAGGTAAATGACTACTTCGAAGGTGGACAAAAATATCTTCAATACTTAAAACAAACGGTTGATGAAGACTTCTCAGGTATTCATGTGGCATTAGACTGTGCGCACGGGGCAACGTCATCGTTAGCAGCACATTTATTTGCGGATTTAGATGCAGATATCTCTACAATGGGGGCATCTCCAAACGGATTAAACATCAATGACGGTGTAGGATCTACACATCCCGAAGCATTAAGTGCCTTCTTAAAAGAAAAAGGAGCGGATGTTGGATTAGCATTTGATGGAGACGGAGATCGTTTAATCGCAATCGATGAAAAAGGCGAGATTGTAGACGGTGATCAAATTATGTTCATTTGTGCAAAATACTTATATGAACAAGGACGTTTAAAGAAAAACACGCTTGTTTCTACCGTTATGAGTAACTTAGGCTTCTATAAAGCACTAGAAGCTAGCGGAATTGAAAGCGCACAAACTGGTGTAGGTGACCGTTATGTAGTGGAAGAAATGAAAGCTAATCAATATAACCTAGGTGGAGAACAGTCAGGTCATATTATTTTCTTAGATTACAACACAACAGGTGACGGTATGCTTTCAGCTATTCAGCTTGTAAACATTATGCAAGCAACGAAAAAGCCTTTATCAGAATTAGCAGCTGAAATGAAGAAATATCCTCAGCTTCTTGTAAATGTAAAAGTAACGGATAAGCATCATGTTACAGATAACGAGAAGGTAAAAGTGGTTATTGAAGAAGTGGAAAAAGAAATGAACGGTAATGGCCGAGTACTTGTACGCCCTTCAGGAACAGAGCCGTTAGTACGTGTTATGGTTGAAGCACAAACACAAGAAGAATGTGAAACTTATGTAACGCGTATCGTAGAAGTAGTAAAAGCAGAAATGGGCTTAGAGTAATTCATTAATTATATGCATAAGCGGTGACGTTTCAAGCTGCTTATGCATATTTTTATATTGTTGAGAAAAATTCTTGGAAATTATCTGATGCTAAAGGCTGTTTTTACAGATAGTAAAGAAGATAATTGACGTTTTCTCACTTCTTATTGTAATATTAAATCTGTTCGTCTCTTAATTTATGTAAAGGAGTGAACAATCTATTTTAAAAGTGAATACAAAGCGCCTGAACTAAGTAAAGGGACGGAAACGACTTAGTTGACGAGGAGGAGGTTTATCGAAGTATCGGCGGATGCCTCCCGGTTGTTGATTATCACGGCCGAAAACTTGATGTGAAAAACAATGAGGTGACTTATTGGACAAAAGCATTGAGATGATAATCATTGATGATGAAAAGAGACTCTCTTTTCATACATGAAGGAGGATTTTATCTATGTGCGGAATTGTAGGATATATTGGAACAGAAGATTCGAAAGAAATTTTATTACGTGGTCTTGAAAAGTTAGAATATCGTGGCTATGACTCAGCAGGTATTGCAGTTGTTAACAATGAAGGCGTACACGTATTCAAAGAAAAAGGCCGTATTGCAGAATTGCGTCAGGCAGTAGATAACAGTGTTGTAGCACCAGCAGGTATCGGTCATACGCGTTGGGCAACTCATGGTGTACCAAGCCAAGAAAATGCTCACCCGCATCAAAGTACATCTGGACGCTTCACACTTGTGCATAACGGTGTAATTGAAAACTACGCTATTTTGAAACGTGAATATTTACAAGATGTAACGTTTAAAAGCGAAACGGATACAGAAGTAATCGTTCAGTTAATTGAAAAAATCGCAGCAGAAGGCTTAGATGTAGAAGAAGCGTTCCGTAAGACAGTAAGCTTGCTTCACGGTTCTTATGCACTAGCTCTTGTTGATAACGAAGATAAAAATACAATCTACGTAGCTAAAAACAAAAGCCCGCTTCTTGTAGGTGTTGGCGAAGGATTTAACGTTGTAGCGAGCGATGCTATGGCAATGCTTCAAGTAACAGATCAGTACGTAGAATTAATGGATAAAGAAACAGTAATTGTTACAAAAGAAGGCGTAACAATTAAAACGCTTGATGGTGAAGTGGTAGAAAGAGCACCTTATACAGCAGAGCTTGATGCAAGTGATATTGAAAAAGGTACGTACCCTCACTATATGTTAAAAGAAATTGATGAGCAGCCTTTAGTTGTTCGTAAAATCATTCAAGAGTATCAAAATGAGAACAATGAACTGCACATTGATGCAGACATTTTAGGAGCAATGGATGAAGCAGACCGCATCTATATCGTAGCATGTGGAACAAGCTATCATGCAGGCCTAGTAGGTAAACAATTCATTGAAACGTGGGCGAAGGTTCCAGTAGAAGTGCACGTAGCAAGTGAATTCTCTTATAACATGCCGCTTTTATCTGAAAAGCCATTGTTTATCTTTATCTCTCAAAGTGGAGAAACAGCTGACAGCCGTGCAGTATTAGTTCAAATTAAAGAACTAGGTTACAAAGCGTTAACAATCACAAACGTTCCGGGATCAACATTATCTCGTGAATCTGATTATACGTTATTACTTCATGCAGGTCCGGAAATTGCTGTAGCATCAACAAAAGCTTATACAGCTCAATTAGCAGTGCTATCAATTCTAGCGGCTGTAACAGCAAAAACACGCGGCATTGAATTAGAATTTGATTTAGTTCAAGAGTTAGCAATCGTAGCAAACACAATGGAAGTACTTTGTGAGGACAAAGAAGAAATGGAAAGCATTGCTCTTCAATTCTTAGCAACAACTCGCAACGCATTCTTTATTGGACGTTCTGTTGATTATTATGTAGGTTTAGAAGGTGCGTTAAAACTAAAAGAAATCTCTTACATCCAAGCAGAAGGATTTGCTGGAGGAGAGCTTAAGCACGGAACAATTGCTTTAATTGAAAACAATACGCCAATTATTGCATTAGCAACACAAGAGCATGTAAACTTAAGCATCCGTGGTAACGTAAAAGAAGTAGTAGCACGTGGAGCTAATCCTTGTATCATTTCAATGAAAGGATTAGAAACAGAAGAAGATCGCTACGTGATTCCGAAAGTTCATGAAACACTTTCACCACTAGCAGCGGTTATTCCTTTACAATTAATCTCTTACTACGCTGCATTGCACCGCGATTGCGATGTAGATAAACCACGTAACTTAGCAAAATCAGTTACTGTAGAATAATAAGGTTCTAGACACCCTTCTATTATAGAAGGGTGTTTTTGTATACAATTCTCATTGAGCTAAAAAATATATTTGCTTGCTCACTTTATTTTATATAATAGAGTAGGTAAATGAACGAAACTCACTTATAAAAAAGGAAGTGAAAAGTATTAGTGGAGTAGCTCAAAGTATAAAGTACGTGTTGCGAGGCATCTTTTTTGTCTTGTATTTTCCCTTTTATTTTGTATTTCAAATTTTGTGTAAGCTATGGGTATATTTTATCGCTAAGCCCCTCATATGGATAGGAACAAGAATTATTCAACCTGTCATTGATTTCATTTGGAGATACATTATACGTTTCTTGTTCGTTTATCCTATTTCTTGGCTATGGAGTGTCCTCATCTATCCTTTTATTCTCTTCGTTTGGAAACGATGTTTTTTGCCTATAACTAGATTTATATGGAAGTACGTTTTATACCCTGTGTTGTATCTAGTTTGTTACCCTTGTTATCTTTTCTGGAAATATGTTGTGCTGCCATTTTTCAATGAAATTGTTATTCCTGTGGTTTCATTTTGTCAGCGTATATTCCTCTGTTTCTGGAAAGGAGTTAAGTGGATCGTAATTCATATGATCTACTATCCTTTACGGTGGATTTGGATGAGATGTATATACAAACCGCTTAAAAATGTATATACAAAAATCATTCAGCCGGTTATCAAATGGTTTTCTCATTTATTTAGTTAATGAAATATACCAAAAGATTGCTTGTCTTTTTTAGGTATTAAACTCGAAAGATAAGAGGGAATTGATGTATAATAAAGACGGATATATCATTGCCTATTTATTTTATTAGATTCAATTTTGAAAGAGAGTGAAACAATATGGGCCGTAAGTGGAACAATATTAAAGAAAAGAAAGCGTCAAAAGATGCTAATACAAGTCGTATATATGCCAAGTTTGGCCGTGAGATTTATGTGGCTGCGAAACAAGGCGAGCCAGATCCAGAATCAAACCAAGCGTTAAAAGTTGTATTAGAACGCGCGAAAACATACAATGTGCCAAAAGCAATTATTGACCGTGCGATTGAAAAAGCAAAAGGCGGATCAGAAGAAAATTACGATAATCTTCGTTATGAAGGTTTTGGACCAAATGGCTCAATGGTTATCGTAGATGCTCTTACGAATAACGTAAACAGAACAGCTTCAGACGTGCGTGCTGCTTTTGGTAAAAACGGCGGTAATATGGGAGTAAGCGGATCAGTAGCGTACATGTTTGATCCAACAGCTGTTATTGGTGTAGAAGGTAAGGATGAAGAAGAGACGCTAGAACTGTTAATGGAAGCAGATGTAGACGTGCGTGACATTTTAGAGGAAGAAGATTCTGTAATTGTTTATGCTGATCCGGATCAATTCCATGCGGTACAAAAAGCGTTCAACGATGCTGGTATTACGGAATTTACAGTAGCTGAGCAAACGATGCTTGCTCAAAATGATGTAACTCTTCCTGAAGATGCACAAGCTCAGTTTGAAAAAATGATTGATGCATTAGAGGACCTAGAAGATGTGCAGCAAGTATATCACAACGTTGATTTAGGATAATAGTGAAAGAGGCAGACCTATCAAAGAGGTCTGTCTTTTTTTATAGGCCGTATGAAAAGCATCTATTGACCCTTTCCCTTCGTTTGGAATATGGTAAGATAATGAATTAAGAATAGAAAATAGTAGAATTTTATAAGAGATAACTGGAGGGAAAGCAGTTGAAAAAATTAATGGTGGGGATGGCGTTAACAGCTACACTTGCAACGGCTGTAACGCCTGGCTTTGGCTCAATTGGGGGAAATCAAGGAAAGGCATATGCAGCGACAGTTACATATAAAGTAACGGCAAGCAAGCTAAATGTGAGAAGCGGAGCGGGAACAACTTACGGGATTATCGGCAGCGTAGTGAAAGGTCAAACGCTATCTGTGATGAGCAAAAGCGGAAGCTGGTACAAAATTAACTATAACGGCCGCACGGGCTACGTAAGCAGCAATTATGTACAAGCATCAGGAACAGCAACGCCACCAGCAGAAAGCACAACGTATACAGTAACGGCAAGCACGCTGAATGTAAGAAGCGGAGCGGGCACTAATTATGCAGCAATAGGAAGTGTGACAAAAGGCCAGAAGCTGTCTGTGGTGAGCAAAAGCGGAAGCTGGTACAAAATTAACTATAACGGCCGCACGGGCTACGTAAGCAGCGATTATGTACAAGTTTCAGGAACAACAACGGCCCCAACAACGCCGCCAGCAGAAAGCATAACCTACACAGTAACGGCAAGCACGCTGAATGTAAGAAGCGGAGCGGGCACTAGCTATGCAGCAATAGGAAGTGTGACAAAAGGTCAGAAGCTGTCCGTGGTGAGCAAAAGCGGAGATTGGTACAAAATTAACTATAACGGCCGCACAGGCTATGTAAGCAGTGACTATGTACAGGCTTCAGCTACAGCGTCTCCAAAGCTCGTAGTCGATTCTTTTAAAACGTTAGGTAACGCTCAGCAAGTCATCTTGGTTACAGCAGATAACTACGATACGAAGTCTGCTAAAATTCAAACGTTTGAAAAAGTTGATGGAAAATGGAAGCAAGTTTTAACCGCGAACGGTGTACTTGGACAAAAAGGATTCGCTTTATCGAAAAAAGAAGGAGATATGGAATCTCCGACAGGGAAATATACAATTGGCACAGCATTCGGACGCTATGCAAATCCTGGAACTAAGCTTCCATATCGAAAGATTACAGCAAATGATGTATGGGTAGACGATTCAAAAAGCTCTCTGTATAATACGTGGCAGCAAAAGCCAGCGAATGGCCGCTGGACGAGCGCTGAGAACATGGTTATCCCGGCTTATGATTATGGGTTTGTCATTAATTATAATGAATCTAGAACCCCAGGAAAGGGAAGTGCAATCTTCTTTCATGTAGGAACAAATTATACAGCAGGATGTACGGCCACTTCTAAAGAACAAGTTGTCTCTATTTTAAAATGGTTAAATCCAGAGAAAAATCCAGTTATTATTCAATCTCCTGTAAGTGAATTAGATAAATATTAAGTTAGAAAGCAGCTGAATTCGTGTAATTCAGCTGCTTTTTTATGTAATTAAAAGCTTTGTCCGTCTGTGGTACGACAAAGTTAGTTTTCTTATTCATTGAATGAAAGCGTTTAATCTCTTACGATTAAAGTATCATCACGTAGAGAAAGGAAGAGAGCAAATGGCTCAATCTAATATAAAAGTAGCTGTACAAAAGTTTGGGAACTTTCTAAGTTCAATGGTTATGCCAAATATCGGAGCATTTATTGCATGGGGACTTATTACTGCTTTATTTATTCCAACAGGCTTTTTTCCAAATGAAAGCCTTACCAAACTAGTGGATCCAATGGTCAAGTATTTGCTTCCGCTGCTAATCGGCTACACGGGAGGAAAGCTTGTACACGATCAGCGGGGAGGCGTTGTAGGTGCTATCGCCACCATGGGCGTCATCGTTGGATCTGATATTCCGATGTTTCTAGGCGCTATGATTATGGGACCGCTTGGCGGTTACATCATCAAGAAGTTTGATCAGTTTATTGAAGGTAAAGTCAAAACAGGATTCGAGATGTTAATTAATAATTTCTCAGCAGGTATTCTTGGAGGAATTCTAGCAATTCTAGCCTTTTTAGGTGTTAGTCCAGCCGTGGACGGATTTACAGGCGCGCTTGTAGTGGGTGTAGATTGGATGGTTGCACATGGCCTTCTTCCTCTTACAAGTATTCTAATTGAGCCTGCTAAAATTTTATTCTTAAACAATGCTATTAATCACGGTATCTTATCTCCGATCGGAGCAGAACAAATTCGAACAAACGGACAGTCCATTCTATTGTTATTAGAAACAAATCCTGGTCCGGGATTAGGAATTTTGTTAGCGTATTGCTTCTTTGGAAAAGGAACAGCAAAACAGTCAGCGCCGGGAGCGGCCATCATTCATTTTATTGGAGGAATTCACGAAATTTACTTCCCTTACGTTTTAATGCGTCCGCTTCTAATCATTGCGGCTATTTTAGGAGGAATGAGCGGCGTATTTACATTTGTTCTTTTAGGCGGAGGCTTACAAGCGGTTGCTTCACCAGGAAGTATTTTGGCTATTTTAGCTGCTACACCAGGTAATGCAGGCAGCTATGTTGCAAATATCTCCGGTGTTCTCGTTGCAGCCGTCGTATCGTTTATTGTAGGTTCGTTAATTTTAAAAACGGGCAAGCAAACAGAAGATTTGGATGAAGCAGCTCGCAAAATGCAAGAGATGAAAGGCAAGAAGAGCTCTGTAGCAGGAAGCTTTACAAAACAGCAAGGCGACGTACCAGCAAGCGTTCAAAAAATTGTTTTTGCCTGTGACGCAGGTATGGGATCGAGTGCAATGGGCGCCTCTCTTCTTCGCAAGAAAGTTAAACAAGCAGATTTAAATATTTCGGTAACAAATACAGCGATCAGTAATATTCCAAGTGATGCTCAAATCGTTATTACACAGGAAGAGCTAACGCCAAGAGCTCAAAACAAAGTTCCAGATGCGTATCATATCTCGGTTGATAATTTTCTATCTAGCCCGGAATATGACAAATTAATTGATCAACTAAAAAATGATCATACTACTTCTAAGGCGGAAGAAGAAAAGAACGTATCTGTAGAAAATAATACAGATAGTAATGATGGTTTATTAAAAGAAGAAAACGTTTTCTTGAATCAGCACTTTTCTTCTAAGGAAGAAGCAATTCGATTTGCAGGAAGTGTGTTAGTAAAAGGCGGATATGTAGAAGAAAACTATGTTGAAGCGATGATTGAGCGCGACAATATGACTTCTACTTATATGGGAAATGACGTAGCGATTCCGCACGGTACGGAAGAAGCGAAAAAGAACGTTTTAAGATCAGGTTTTACAGTGATTCAAGTTCCAGAAGGCGTTGATTTTGATGGTGAGAAAGTTCGTTTGATTTTTGGAATTGCTGGAAAAGACGGCACCCATTTAGAAATTTTATCTGGTATCGCGATTACATGTTCTGATATGGACAATATTGAAAAGATGGTTCATGCCAAATCAGCTAAAGAATTAATGGCTATTATTCAAAGTAACTAACGGGATAGAAAGGCATGAAGATGCCTTTTTGTCCTTTGTTTATAAATAAGAAAAGAGTTGATGTTCTTGTTTATTACTTCAAGAGAAAAATCAATCATTGAGTTAATTATTAAAACGGCAGGAAAGCATACAGCCCTTACACTTGCTACTTTTTTGAATGTAAGTGTAAGAACCGTTCACCGAGATTTGAAGGCAATTGAATCAATACTTGAAAAATTTGATTTGAAGCTGATTCGTACACAAGACGAAGGACTAATGATTGAAGGTAAAAATGAACAAATTTTTCGTCTTATTCAAGAGCTGATGAAGATTAAAACGACGGATCAGTCTCCACAGGAAAGAAAATTAATTCTTTTAATTCTTCTTCTAGAAGAAGGAGATTCATTTAAATTACAAACGCTGGCTAAAGACTTAGCAGTAAGTATCACTACACTAACTGCTTATTTAGATGAATTAACAGAGTGGTTAACCACATTTGACGTTCTCCTTCATCGAAAAAGAGGGGTGGGAGTAGAGGTTCACGCTACTGAAGCCAATAAACGGAAAGCATTAGCTAATTATTTTCTTCTTCACTTTAATGAAGAGTTAATTGAGTGCTTGTTTTTAGCAGAAAATCAGCAGCATACGGATGAAACAATTTTGCATTATTTTTATCCGGATTATTTGGCAGAAGTAGACAGAATTGTACATCAAGCGATTAATCAGCATCATTCTAAGCTGGCTGACAGCGATTATATAGGGCTCATTGTTCATATTTGCATTATGATACAGCGAACGAAAAAGCAAATGTATCTAGAAGACGACGGCGGCCAAACGGAAGAGCTGGCAAGTGAACTGTTCTTAATGAAGGATATTTGCCGCGAAATTGAACGGGTATTTTCTCTTTCTTTTACAGAAAAAGATATTCATTTCTTAGCAGTGCGGTTACGTGCAGCAAAATTCCAAACTACTAGAGACGTATATTACGACAGCGTAGTGGTTGGGCAGATTATTAAGAATATGATTGCTCACGTTTCTGTTCAGCTTAACACCGACTTAACCGGTGATTTTTCCCTTTACCAAGGGCTGCTTGCTCATATGGAACCGGCAATTTTTCGCCTTAAGCAAAAAATGGAGCTTTTTAATCCATTAACAGAAGAGATTAAAAAAAAGTACCCGGTTTTATTTATGGCTGTGAGAAACAGTATCGATCAAGAGCTGCCGGATTTAGTTTTTCCAGATGATGAAGTAGCATATCTTGTTTTGCATTTCGGTTCAACGCTAGTGCTAAAAGAAGAAGTCATGGAAATTCAGGCACTGATTGTCTGTCCAACTGGAATTGGCACCTCGAAAATGTTAGCTAGCCGTATTCGTAAAGAGATTCCGGAGATTAATTCAGTTGTCATTAAATCGGTAAAAGAAATCAAAGAAGCCGCGTTTGAAGGGTATGACGTAGTGATTTCAACAGTAAGACTGCCTTTTTTAAATGTCGATTACATTTTAGTCAATCCACTCTTAACCGAAGAGGATATTCAATCCGTCCAGAATTTTTTACAGAAAAACATTCAAAAGTTAACCAAAGATAAGGACTATCGCTCGTTCCAATATAAAAATAAGACTGTTTCTAAAGAAAAACCGTCTTTTGAGGAAACGATGAAGCAAATTAAAGATGTGCATGGAAGTATCGAATCAATTCTTCAAAACCTTAGAATGTATCGATTTTCGGATGCAGTGAGTCACGATCAAGTGATTTCGCACGTAGTAAAAGTTGCTGAAAAAGAACGTTTAATAACCAATGCCAACTGCGTTATTCATCAGCTTAAGGAACGAGAAAACAAAGGCGGTTTAGGTATTCCGCAAACGAGTATGGCACTGTTCCATTGCCGTGAACATCACGTGAAAGAGCTGATTTTTCAAGTTTCACATTTAGAACAGCCTTGCACAGTTAAAGGCATGGACGGAACAAACATGCAGGCGCGTAACCTTCTATTAATGCTCGCACCTGAAGAGTTAAGTGAAGCACAGCAAGAAATTTTAAGTTTAATTAGTACCAGCTTAATTGAAGATCATGAAGCAATGATGATTTTTTCGTCTTCAAACGAAGAGATAATTCGCAAAAAGCTAGAGGATACGTTTCATGAGTACCTTCGAAATAATTTGATAAAGGAATGATTTTTGTGAAACAAGTAGTTCATTTTGGAGCAGGCAATATTGGTCGAGGATTTATTGGGGCATTGTTTTCTCAAAGCAACTATCACGTTACATTCGTAGATATTGCTGAAAAGATTATTAATCAGTTAAACACAGAGGAAGGGTATAACGTAATAACAGCCGCAGAGCACCCCGAGACATTAGCTGTTCAAAACGTATCTGGTTTAAATAACCTGACACAAGAACAAGCAGTCATTAAAGCGATTAAAGAAGCAACGTACATTACGACAGCCATCGGACCGAACGTTCTGCCCCGCATTGCTCCTTTAATTGCTAAAGGTTTAGCTGAACGTGTAAAAGCAAGCGACGAAAATGTATATATTATTGCATGTGAAAATCAAATCTCTGCGACAGATTTATTAAAAGGCTATATTTTTGACGCACTGGATGGAGAGACAAAAGCTCATATGATAAATAGGGTCTTTTTCTTCAATTCAGCTGTAGATCGTATCGTGCCTATTCAACATGACCAAGGTTCGCTTGATGTTTTAGTAGAATCCTATTATGAATGGGTAGTAGAGGCACCTGAAGATATTCCTTTTGTAGAAGGAATGACGATTGTGCCTGACCTTGCTCCTTTTATTGAAAGAAAGTTATTTACAGTGAATACGGGACACGCGGTGATTGCATATTTTGGTTATTTAAAAGGAAAAGAAACAATTGATCAAACGTTAAGAGATTCAGATATTTATGAACAAGTACAGCAAACGCTACAAGAAACAGGAAACTATCTAATTAAAAGATATGACTTAGATAGAGAGGAACACGAAGCCTATATTACTAAAATCATTGAACGCTTTGAAAATCCTCATTTAAATGATTCAGTTAAAAGGGTAGGAAGAGCGCCAATTCGCAAGCTTGGACCTCAGGATCGTTTGATTCGTCCAGCGCTAGAAGCAAAAAAAGCGGGCCTTTCTTATACCTATTTAGCAAAGGCTATTGCCGCTGCGCTTTTATTTGACCCGCAAGAAGATAAAGAGGCTATGAAACTTCAAGCGGGTATTCATGAGTATGGTATTGAGTACGTATTAAAAGAGGTTAGTGGGTTAGAGGCAAGTAATGATTTAACAAAAGAAATCATTGCTCAATATAATGCTTTAAAATCGTGAATGAATTTAGTGCGTGTAAACAGTCCATTTTAAATGGGCTGTTTTTCTTTTTGTAGAAAGGGAATATTTGTGTATAGGAGGATGATAAAATGGTAGCTATTACGCACGTTGGATTAGCTGTACCTGATGTAGAAGAAGCCGTACAGTGGTATGGGAAAGTTTTAGGTTTTAAGCTGATTGCCGGTCCTTATACGTTTAATGCGGAGGAAGAAAAAGCTGAAAATATGACCCAAGATTTACTGGGGTCTCATATTAAAAAAATGAAAAATGCTCACATGACAGCTGATAACCAGGTAGGCATTGAACTGTTTGAATTTAATAAGCCGCAAATGCCTCTTGTATTAAAAGACAGCGATGAGCAGTATCAAAGTTATTTTCACATTTGTTTAATAGCCGATGACGTGAAAAAATTAGCGGATAAAATTGAACAATCAGGCGGTAAAAAGCGCAGCCAAGTATGGAATACAAGACCGGGAAAACCTTATTACTTAATTTATTGCGAAGATCCGTTTGGGAATATTATTGAGCTATACTCACATAGTACGGAGCTCATGTATGGGAATAGAGAAGAATAAAAGCTTATCCACATTTTTTGGATAAGCTTTTATTTTTTCACAGCTGTCCGTAGCCGTATACTTTTGCCAGCTCTTCGAAGGTTTTTGATGAATACGTAATAGTTACCGATGTTCCTACTGCCACTTTATCGAATAATTCTTCGACATCCGCATTATGCATTCGTACGCAGCCGTGGCTTACATAGTTGCCGATGCTATCTTCTGAGTTATTGCCGTGAATAGCGTATGTGTCGCCGGTTGTTCCGTTTGCATTAAGCCCTAGCCAGCGAGAGCCAAGAGGGTTATTAGGAGCGCCTCCTGCAATATGCCCTGTATAGTAAGGACGATTTTTAATTTTGTTAACAATCTTAAAAAAACCTACCGGCGTATCGCTCCACGTCTTTCCCGTAGCTACTGAATACGTCTTTTCTAACTTTCCATTATGAAAATAAGCAAGCTGATTTGTTTTTTTATTAATAATAATTAAATCTCCACTTACTGTCTTTTCACTTGCGTCCGCCGTGCTTGCTGTATATGAAATACTGATAATAGTTGCGAGACACAAAGCCGCTGCTCGCAGTAGAATTTTTCTCACGTTCTAGCCATCTCCTCTATTGCTCGTTTACATATTTGATGAATTACATGCTATTAGTGTATAAAAGAAAAATGGACTGAACATGAACCTTACCTGAATGAAAACTGAAAGTTCGTTTTTATTTACACGCGAATATAAAGTAAAAATATGGGCAGAAATACAACTAAAGGTCTGGTACATATCTCATGAAAAAGAGAAAAATGAAAATGCACCTTGTCTGTTTAATTTAGGATGTATTATCATGAAAGTTTGAAATGAAGGGCAGGAGGTGGAACAAACAGATGCTTAAAGAATTTAAAGAATTTGCTTTGCGAGGAAACGTATTAGATTTAGCAGTCGGTGTTATTATTGGAGCGGCATTTGGAAAAATTGTCACGTCTCTTGTAAATGATATTATTATGCCGCTGATTGGTTTGTTGTTAGCAGGTATAGACTTTAAAGATTTATCCTTCACGGTTGGAGATGCTACGGTATTATATGGATCTTTTATTCAAACAATTGTTGATTTCTTAATTGTCGCATTCTCGATTTTCTTATTTATTCGTTTCTTTAATCGCTTTAAGAGAAAAGAAGAAGAGAAAGTAGAGGAAGAAGTGGCTGTTCTCTCAAAAGAAGAAGAGATTTTAACAGAAATTCGTGATTTGCTAAAAGCACAAGCAGTGAAAGAGCGTTCATAGCAGCAATTTTTACATACGTATAAAACGGCTAAGAGGCCCGTCTTTTCATAAGAAAAGCGGGCTTTTTTCGTGTGAAATTTCTCGGGAAATGTTAGTGGTATGATCATGGGAAAATTAGGCGTGAAAGCGAGAGAGATAGGAATGTTAAAATCATATTAAAAGTGTTAAGATATTGTAAATAGGAGGCTTAAGGTTATGTTTAAACATTTGTATCGTTCTTTGCCAATGCTGGTGGCGTATGGGCTGCTTAGCGTTTTTTTATACAGTGCTGTGATGTTTAATGTGTCAAATGACACAAAAATGTTGTTTGATTGGGCCCAAATCCATACAGCTGGGTTCGTAGTATTAATAGGAGGATGCTCACTTGTTTTATGGGCGCTCACTTTCTATTTGCTACTTCGATTTAATCAGATAGAGAGAATACAAGATTCGCAGTGGTATGCCATTTTTACGGCAAGTGTGTTTTCAATTGCGGTAGCAGCCGTTTCTGCTATGGTTTTTGTTATATATCATATTGATATACATAATCCAGGCAAAACAATAGAGTGGATGCAAGCATATCCCGAACGCTATCTTTTTACGGTATTTTTACTTTCGCTGTTAACACTAGCGATCATTATGCTAGTAGGAGAAGCTTATTTAGGGGCTGGGATTACCTTTGTTCTGTATTTTATTTTAGCTCTTGTAAACTATTATAAAAAAATCTTTCGAAATGAACCATTGTTCCCGAACGATTTTATTCAGGCGAGTCAGTTAAAAGAAGTTATTCCGATGATTAAAGATTCGATTTCAATTCCTATTGTAATAGGAGTTATTGGATCCATTGTCGTACTGATCGCTCTTTGGTTTTTCTTGCCGAAAATTAAAATTCGATGGTTTCTTCGAATTATTATGATTCTGCCGCTCATCTTTTTAATGAAATCATTTTTATTCTTTGAACACTCGTTTGCTCAAAAATATTACGATCAATATGCTGCGCTGATGCCTTGGAATCAGCAAAATAATTATTACTATAATGGACCTGTTATTGGCATGATTTCAAATGTTAAAACAGATGTGCTGGAAGAGCCGGATGACTACTCACAAGAAGTAATGGCCAAAGTGGCAAAGCGGATTCAGTCAAAGGAAGAGAAAACACAAGAAAGCAATGCTGAAGTCAAACCAAACGTCGTGTTTGTGATGAACGAAACGTTTTGGGACCCAACAAAGCTTAGCGTGACGTTCTCTGAAGATCCAATGAAAAATACAAGAGAACTTCAAAAGAAATATCCTTCTGGGTGGTCTTTAAGTCCTTCATTTGGCGGGGAGACAGCTAATGTGGAATTTGAAGCGCTGACGAGCTACTCTTTGTCTTTCTTTAACCCTGGAGGCCTTCCTTATCAGCATGTATTGAGTAAAAAAGAATATCCGTCTTTTGTTTCTTATTTAGAAAAACAAGGCTATGCTACAACAGCTATGCATCCAAACAGCGGTATGCTTTATATGAGGCAAAATGTGTATCCAAATTTGGGATTTGATCAAGTGAAGTTTATTGATCAAATGAAGCATACGCAAAAAGATAACAAAGAATTTGTTTCCGATGAAGCGGTAGTTGATGAAGTACTCGATACGCTTCGTCAGTCGAAAAAGCCTGCATTTGTGCATGCTGTAACGATTGCAAATCATCTTCCTTATTCAGCGGATAAGTATAACGGTCAGGAAACCATTAAAGTAACCGGTAAAGGGTTATCACCGGAAATGCAAAAGGAAATTGAAATTTATGCTGAAGGAATTAAACGTTCAGATGCTGCTTTAAAACGATTGAACGATGAAATTCAAAAGCTGGACGAGCCAACCATTGTAGTATTTTGGGGAGATCATTTGCCAGCACTTGGACAAAACCTTCAAGCTTACAAAGAAACGGGTTTTGGAAACGAGAAAACGCAGCAAACATCTCAAAAATTTTATGAGACGCCGCTCTTATTTTTATCTAATTACGATACGAAAATAGATAAAAATCTCGGTACGATGAGTCCTATTTATATTGCTCCGACGCTTGCTCAATCTCTTGGTTACAAAAGTAATCTGTTCTACGATCAGTTGAATCAAATGAAAACAGAAGTGCCGGCTTTTCGTTCAAATATGTATATAGATTCAAAAGGAAAGCTAGTGGATGATCCGGCAGCGCTATCTAAAAAAGCTGCAAAAGACCTTCAAGATTACCATGAAGTTGAGTTTGATACATTATCCGGGAAACAGTACGAAACGCATAAGTTGTATAAATAAAAATAAAAACTCCTTTTAAATAAAAGGAGTTTTTATTTTTTAAGTGTTTAAGGTTGTACTAAAAAATAATTCATGTATAATATTTTAAGGTTAAAAGTAAACTTTAAGTTAAGTAAAACAAAACTTGAGTTTGGAACAGCATGAACAATCATTCATGCTGTTTGCTAATTTTAAATACAGTTGAGGATCGAGAGTATGGAAATAGGAAAGAAAATTAAAAATTTACGATTAAAAAAAGGTTTAACACAAGAAGAGCTAGGAGAACGTACTGATTTAAGCAAAGGCTATATTTCGCAGCTAGAGCGCGATTTAAGTTCGCCGTCTTTAGAAACATTTTTTAGTATTTTGGAAGTGCTAGGATGCGAACCGAAAGAATTCTTCGAAATTGATACGCATGTTCAAAAGGTTGTATACAGAGAGGAAGACTACACGAGTTATTGCGAAGATGAAAAAGGTTACCATATTCAGTGGCTTGTGCATGAATCAAATGAAAAAGAAATGGAGCCAATTCGTCTTATTCTTCATGAAAAAGGTGCATTTAAGAGATTTGAGCCTTCCCTTTCAGAAACGTTTGGCTACATTTTGCGCGGGTGTGTGAAGGTGAAGCTTGGAGGCAGAATATATGAAGCCAAACAAGGAGAAACCATCTATTTTCAAGCTTCTGAAGAACATCAGATTTTAAATGCTCATGACGGAATAACAGAGTTAATTATCGTGGCGACAGAGTCTTATTTATAGAACAAAAGAGGTGAAGTGAAATGACATCTACGAATACAATTATTCAATTTGAAAATGTGACCAAGCAATATGATAATGATTCAGTTGTATTGGATCATGTAAGCTTTGAAATTGAAAAAGGGAAATTTTATACCCTCTTAGGTCCATCGGGATGTGGAAAGACAACGATTTTACGATTAATTGCAGGCTTTACGGAAGCCTCAAGCGGAACGATTTATTTTAATGGGAAAAGAATTAATGATGTTCCGGCTAACAAACGTCAGGTTAATACGGTTTTTCAAGACTACGCGCTTTTCCCCCATTTGAATGTATTTGAAAATGTAGCATTTGGTCTTCGAATCAAGAAGATGAAAAATGCTGATATTACAATAAAAGTTAAAGAAGCCCTTCGTTTTGTTAACTTAGAAGGATATGAAAACAGAGAAATAAAGGAAATGTCGGGCGGCCAAAGACAGCGCGTAGCAATTGCACGAGCAATTGTAAATCAGCCCGAAGTCATTTTGCTGGACGAGCCGCTTTCAGCTCTTGATCTAAAATTGCGTACGGAAATGCAATACGAGTTAAGAGAATTACAGCGTCGTCTAGGTATTACGTTCATTTTTGTTACGCACGATCAAGAAGAAGCGCTTGCGATGTCCGATGAAATCTTTGTTTTGAATAAAGGAAGAATTCAGCAGAGCGGGGAACCTACAGATATTTATGATGAGCCAATTAATCGTTTTGTTGCCGATTTTATTGGTGAATCAAATATTGTACCAGGTAAAATGATTGCTGACTTTTTAGTGGAGTTTGGCGGCCAGCAATTTGAATGTGTTGATCAAGGATTAAACCAAAATGAGCAGGTTGAAATTGTGATTCGTCCTGAAGATTTAGCCATTACAAGCTCCGATCAAGGAAAGCTGCAGGTTCGTGTAGATTCACAGCTGTTCAGAGGAGTCCATTATGAAATTTTAGGCTATGACCATGCAGGGAATGAGTGGCTCGTTCACTCTACGAAAAAGGCAACGGTTGGCGAAGAAATTGGTTTATATTTTGAACCTGAAGCTATTCATGTTATGCGATTTAATGAAACGGAAGAAGAATTCGATAAGCGACTCGAAGGTTATGAAGAGGATTACGATGCAAACTAAATCAAGAAATATTTACTTAGTCCCTTACGTGTTATGGATTTTGCTTTTTGTAGTTGCTCCCATTGTATTAGTTGTCTATTATTCTTTTTTCAGCATCGATAATGAGCTGACGCTTGAAAACTATAAGAAATTTTTTACCCCAGTTTATTTACAGATGACACTGAGTTCATTTTGGTATGCTTTTTTAATTACGTTATTTTCATTGGTTTTTTCTTATCCTACAGCTTATTTACTAACGAAGCTTAAGCACAAGCAGCTTTGGCTTCTACTGATTATTTTACCGACGTGGATTAACCTATTATTAAAAGCTTATGCTTTTTTAGGTATATTTGGCACGTATGGTACGGTTAATAAGTTTACTGAATTTCTGGGACTTGGTACTCATCAAATTTTATTTACTGACTTTAGTTTTGTATTTGTATCGGTGTATATTTTTATCCCCTTTATGATTTTGCCGATCTTTAACTCTTTAGAAGAACTTAATCCCTCGCTTATCTACGCTTCGCGAGACTTGGGGGCATCTTCATGGGTGACATTTAAGCGCGTGGTATTTCCGCTAACGCTAGAAGGGGTTAAATCAGGTTGTCAGGCTGTTTTTATTCCAGCACTATCACTCTTTATGATTACGCGTTTAATTGCTGGAAACCGCGTCATTACACTGGGAACAGCGATTGAACAACATTTTTTAGTGACGCAGGATTGGGGCATGGGCGCCACAATAGCCGTCTTTTTAATTATTGCGATGGCCGTTATGATGCTCATAACAGGCACTGGAAAGAGAGGTGTGTAAAATGAAGAGAAAGTGGAAGTTCAGCCACCTTTATTTATTTTTTGTGTTTTTCATTTTATACGCGCCCATTTTTTATTTAATGTATTACTCTTTTAACAGCGGAGGGAACATGCGTGAATTTGAAGGGTTTACGTTAGATTGGTACAAAGAAGTGTTTCAAGACACACGTTTGCTTATTATTGTCTTGAATACCCTTATTATTGCTCTATTGTCTTCGGTTATTTCAACTATTATTGGCGTGATAGGGGCACTTGCTATCGTATACGTGAAGCGCAGACGTGTTCAAAATACGCTGTTAACATTTAATAATGTGTTAATTGTGAGTCCAGATGTTATTATTGGCGCATCTTTTTTAATTCTATTTACCATTATCGGTGTAAAGCTCGGATTTATATCGGTATTATTAGCGCATATTGCATTCAGTGTACCGATTGTGGTCATTATGGTTCTGCCTAAGCTGCAGGAAATGAGTCCGACACTGCTCGATGCAGCCCGTGATTTGGGCGCAAGCCGCTTTGAAGTACTTTCGAAAGTGGTATTGCCATTTATTCGTCCGGGTATCTTTGCAGGCTTTTTTATGGCTTTAACTTACTCTTTGGATGACTTTGCGGTTACGTTCTTTGTGACCGGGAACGGTTTTTCCACGCTTTCAGTAGAAATTTATTCTTTAGCAAGAAGAGGGGTCTCGCTGAAAATCAATGCTCTTTCTACTCTTATTTTCATGTTTACCGTGCTGATTGTAATTGGTTATTACTTTATCAGTCAGCGATATAGCAATAAAGTGAAAGGGGTGGCGACTGGAAAATGAAGCAATTAGCAAAGCCGTTTATCTTCATCGTCATCCTTTCTTTCGTTCTTATGTATGTGGTTCATCATTTGAACAATGCCGAAGGATACTCTGGAGGAGATACGCTGACCGTCTATAATTGGGGAGATTATATTGATCCTGATTTAGTGAATCAGTTTGAAAAAGAAACCGGAATTAAAGTCATTTATCAGACCTTTGATTCGAATGAAGCAATGATGACCAAAATTGAACAAGGCGGTACGACATTTGATATTGCTGTGCCTTCTGAGTACGCGATTAGCAAGATGCGTGAAGAAAATTTACTATTGTCAATTGATCATTCGAAGCTGCCTAATTTAAAATACATTAATCACCGTTTTTTAGACTTATCTTTTGATCCTGGAAATAAGTACTCTATTCCTTATTTTTGGGGAACTGTGGGTATTGTATATAACTCTGATATGCTTCATGGTAAGAAGATAAAAAGCTGGAATGATTTATGGGATCCTAAGCTAAAAAATCAAATTTTACTTGCAGATGGCGCTAGAGAAGTGATGGGAATGGGGCTAAACAGCTTAAATTATTCATTAAATGATACGAATAAGGCTCATCTTCAAGAAGCGAAAAGAAAGCTTGATACATTGACACCAAATGTCAAAGCCATTGTAGGAGACGAGATTAAGATGCTCCTAGCAAATGAAGAAGCGGCAGTTGGCGTTGTTTGGTCAGGCGATGCTTCTGAAATTATGAGTGAAAACGATAAGCTGAATTACGTTGTTCCAGAAGAAGGTTCGAATTTATGGTTTGATAACATGGTTATTCCAAAAACGGCTAAAAACGTAGAAGGCGCACATAAATTCATGAATTTTATGCTGGATCCTAAACACGCTGCTCAAAATGCGGAATATGTAGGATATTCTACGCCTAATAAAAAAGCGTTAGAATATTTGCCGAAAGAAGTAGCGGAGGATGAACGTTTTTACCCAGAGGAAGAACTAACAAAAAAGCTTGAAGTATATAATAACTTAGGCAAACGAATGCTTGCTTATTACAATGAATTATTTTTAGAATTTAAAATGCACCGTAAATAAAAGGAACTTGATTAGGTCTTTGTACTTAAGTTCTTTATTGTTTTTGTAAATTCAGTTGCGTGATAGCGAGAGGAAAGATAAAATACAAACGAGTAAAGCTAATAACATTTATTTTATGTTATTAGCTTTTTTATTTGTAAAAAGGGAAAGATAAGAAAAAATTGAATGTTCTATTATTCATCCAGAATTTATATTTCACATTATATAGGAGAGAAAAAGTGAAGCAAACACAAAAGCAGCATATTCAATCCATTTATTTTTTACGATTATTCGCTATGATGATGGTTGTGCTCGTACATGTAACAGCAGCGTATGCAACGGTACTGCCATTTGCAAGTGAAGCTTATCAGAAATATCATTTTCTTAACCGAATTGTTCGAATTGAAGCAGGGATCTTTATTGTTATCACAGGTTTGGTTTTCTTTTATAGTTATATTAACAAGCCGTTAACAAAGACTTTATGGAAAACGTATTATGCTCGAAGAGTGACATATATTTTGGTTCCCTATATTATTTGGGCACTTATTTATGAATTTTATTCGTACTATGTAGGAGCAACAGAATTGAATGCATCTGATATTGTGAAACGTATTTTACGCGGAGAGTCCTACTATCAGCTTCATTTTATCTTTTTAATTGTACAAGTCTATCTCGTGCTGCCGGTTTTTGTATGGCTAGCACAAAAAGTAACCGTTTTTAAAAAATACATGTGGCTGTTTGGCATTATCATTCAGCTTGGTTATTTAATGCTCAACAATACGTATCACATCACTTCGTTTAATTTATTTTTAAATACAATGGCTACGTTTTTACTCGGCGGTTGGATTGGCATTTATTATCGCGAGCAAGTGGATAAAAAGTACAGTCGTTCGAATATTGTATTATTTCTGGTGACGCTCGGATCGGGAATAGCTATTTCACTGTTAAATTATCACTTATACACAATGAAGACAATCCAAATTTCAGGCTTTACGTATGAGGTTGTTAATACGCTTTATTTGGTCGCTGGAAGTTATTTCTTCTTCCGAATTGCAGAGATATTAGCTGAAAAGCTTTCTGTGAAATCCGTGACGATTGTTAAGAATATTGCTATGTACTCGTTTGGATTTTACTTGATTCACCCAATGGTTTTAAACTTTGTAGCAAAAGCAGTACCAATACAAGGCAACTACATGTTTCACGTTGAAATCGTGGCGCGCTATATTTTAACATTAGCGGGCTGCTACCTCATCATTTGGGGATGTCATCGTCTTTTACCGTTTGCTAGCTTTTTGTTTGGTAAACTGCCAAAAGAAGCGGTGTTCATTTACCGACGTCCTAATCATAAATAACGTTTAGTTAAAAGTTATGTCTGCTTGCAGGCATAACTTTTTTTATAAAGTATAAGAGATGATAACACGCTAGTTTTAAAATATTTTTAAAAGTGACATGCTAAGATAATGCTTACTTAGGTACTCACAAAAGGGGGAATTTGATATGCGTGTACTTGTGGTAGAAGATGATGCTTCATTATTACACGGTATCGTAGAAGGCTTAAAAGAAGAAGGATATGAAGTTGATTGTGCGTCTGAAGGAGATGAAGGTTTGTTTTTAGCAGAGCAGAATATTTATGATGCCTTGATTTTAGATATTATGCTGCCGGGTATGACAGGGCTTGACATACTAAAAAAGCTAAGAAAACAAAAGGTGCTGACGAAAGTTATTTTTCTTACTGCAAAAGATAGTGTAGAAGATCGAGTGAAAGGACTTGATTATGGAGCTGATGATTATTTGGTTAAGCCTTTTGCCATGGCTGAACTTTTTGCGAGGTTAAGGGTGATGCTCAGAGACTTGCAGGCAGAAGAAGGCATGATTTCATATGGTCCCATTTCTATACGAGAAGCCAATCATGAAGTTATGATAAATGGGAGTGCCCTAACGTTAACGATTAAAGAATTTCAGCTTTTGGAATACTTTATTCGAAATAAAGAACAAATCCTTATTCGAGATCAAATTTTCAATCGGGTATGGGGATTTACATCTGATGTAGGAGTGGGTGTAGTAGACGTCTATGTTCACCATTTACGAAAGAAGCTTCAGCCTTTTAAGTGTGACGGTTATGTACGTACAGTCAGAGGCGTAGGTTTTATGTTAAAAGGGGAAGAGCATGTTTAAAAAGACGAGAATCAGGCTTGTGTTATTTAACACAATCGTGCTGATGGTTATTTTGAGCATTTTTAGTTTAGTTTTATATTTTTACATGCAGCATCTTATTTTTTCAAACCCGGACAATCGGCTAAGTGAGATGAGCGAGCAGGTTAAAAAAAGAAATTTACATGAAATTCAGGAAAACAATGAGAGAGAAACAGAACGGCGCGTTGCATTTTTGCTTTGGAGCAGTGATAAAAAACTAATCAAAATCACACCTAAAAAAGGGTTATATACAAACGATATTGACGACTTTAAGCCTGCGCTCTCAGAAGGAAAAGTCCAAACGTCGCAAGAGGTAAACGGTCATGCTTATCGAGTGATGAATGTGAAAAACGAAGGGTATATAAAAGACCAAGACGTTTCAACGATTCAACTTGTCTTAAACGTAGATCCAGAAACTCAAACCTTAGAGCACCTTGCTTTTCTTCTTATCATTTCAGCGTTTATTGGACTGCTTCTTTCGCTTGTAGCTGGCTTGTTTTTAGCTAATCGAGCGCTTGTACCTATACAAAAGTCGTGGAACAAACAGGTCGAATTTATTGCAGATGCTTCCCATGAGCTAAGAACGCCTCTTTCCGTGATGCAAACGCATCTCGAGCTATTGTTTAGACGACCAAATCATACGATTGAGCAAGAAAGCGAAAATATTTATCAAAGCTTAAACGAAGTAAAGCGGATGACGAAGCTGGTGGGCAACTTACTAACACTGGCTAGATCTGATTCAAGTGCACAGCTGCTAAATAAAACGGTCTTTAATATGGGTGAGCTGGTTGATAAAGTAGCTAATCAGTTTGAGCCCATATTTGAACTAAAGGAGCTTCGTTTCACAAGGGAAATTGAATCGTTAATGTGCGGAGGAGATCAAGAACGACTTCATCAGCTATGTATGATTTTATTAGATAACGCTTTTAAATACACCCCACCTGGAGAAAGCATTCATATTAGTCTAAAGAAACATCATCACTCTATGACGTTAATCGTTAGAGACACAGGCGTTGGAATTGAAGCGAAAGATCTTCCATATGTGTTTGATCGCTTTTATCGAAGTGATAAGAGCCGAGCACGTGCCGAAGGAGGGTCAGGTTTAGGTCTGGCGATTGCCAAATGGATTGTACAAGCTCACGACGGAGAAATTAAGGTTTTTAGCCAAAAAAACGTGGGTGCGGAATTTTATGTGAAAATTCCGCTATGAAAAAAGCTGCCTGTCATCAGGCAGCTTTTTTTGTCACTTTTTTGTTTGCAGTCTTCCATGCTTTCCATGCATTAGCAAGTAACAGGCCAATTAATAAATAGGCAAGGCCGCCAAAAACTAAGTAATCTACAGCGCTAATCGCCCCCGCAAGCAGCCCAAATTTTATTTGGGCTTTATACTTGGCAGGAGAAGTTGGCGGATCCGTCACCATGAAGAAGGCTAAAAATAAAGCGGAATTAACAAAAGGAGCTCGTAAAGCATCTGCTACATCGCCTACTCCTATTAATGACATAATCGTAAAAATAGCAAAATACACGCCCAAAAACGCAAATACTTGAGGGAATTTATTTACCTTGCTCGTCACAAGGTACCCCGTCACAAACACGAATACAATGAGCCATACGGGTAGTAAAGATAAGCTTCCCCACCAGCTTTGGCCGCTTGAAAAGACAATAAGTGAAAAGAGAAGACCAAAAGCAGCAGGGTTAAAAATAGGCTTCTTTTTTACTTTTACGAAGTGCTTCGATAAAATCGCAACAGCTACAGTGCAAAATGTGACCCAAGCAGGTGTAGAGGTGCTGAGTACTAAGGCAATAATTAATCCGGTAATAATTCCGCCGTCAGGAAGCTGAATGTTCTTTTTATAAGCAAAAGAAAATCCTAAATCTAAGGCGGCCGCCGAGCATACGGCAAGTAGTAGGTGTCCTAACCCTTGAAAGGCAGAAGAGTTAAATTCACCTAATAAAGTTAAAAGCAGAAGCATAGCAATTACATATCTTTTAGGGGTTTTAACTAGCTGCGCCCAAAGACTTATTTCTTTTGGTTTGTTTTCATCTACAATAATATAACCTTTTGGTGTACTAATATATTTAACACCGCTTCTTCGTTCAGAACGTGTGGTCATAATTTATTAATTCCTCCATATCTGATGTAAAAAAAGGAGTGAAACTAGAGTCGAAGAGCACGCCGCGTATGTCGGCATCATTCAATAAATTTACTCCTTTTTCCGCTCCCAAAATAAAAGCTGACGTAGATAATGCATCGGCCAGCATGGCAGAAGGAGCAATAGCTGTACAACTCAACAGACTGCTTCGAGTGGATGGAGATAAGGGATTAACCAAATGATGCGTTGATGGATGTGTCTTATTTTTTCTAGCATAATTTCCTGATGTGCAGACAGCCGTATCTGTTACACGCAAAGTCAGTAATGACTGCGTTTGAATCACAGGGTGCTGAATCCCGACTTTCCACAACTCTCCGTGTTGATTGCATCCTTTAACTAGGATGTCTCCTCCTGCATTAATCATAAAATGCTGATAAGGAAGGGAGCGGGCAGCCAAATCAATCGCCAACCCTTTGGCGACCGCTCCAAGATCTATAATCATCGGTTTTTGTAAACAAACCGTTTTTTTATGTGTATCCAATACGATGTCTTTATAACTTCCAGAATCGACTGCTTCGTTCACTTGTACGGGCTTTCCATATAAGTAATGTTCGTTAAAACCGCGGTTTTCTAATTGCTTTCCTACCGTTGGGTCAAAGATTCCATGCGTTTCATTTGCTACTAAGATAGCGAAATGAAGGGCTTCAAATAATAGAGGACTAACAGAAACAGGCTCTTTGACATGTCTAATTAGTTTCATAACTTCGCTTTTGGCATCAAATCGACTGCATGTCGTTTCAACGGTTTTAAAAATAGTAAATGCCTTTGAGATATGGTGAAGGACATTTGCTTCTTCTGAGTGGGGAGCAATTACTTGAATGGAGACGGTTGTTCCCATACATAAGACAGACCGGCTATACGTTTTTATGGACATCATTCGTTTCTCCTTTATGCATTCATTGCTTGCTGAAGTGCGTCGTCCACAGCATTTTGAAAATCTTCTGTACTAAGCGTTGCTCCGCTCACGACGTCGACATCTGAGCTTTGTCTTTGTACGACTTGAGCCGGAAGGCCCTCAATGTAACTTTGAGAATAGTGAGTATCCGCTTCTGTAATTTCAACTGTATCAATTCGGTCGTTTTTAATGGTCACGGATACGTAGACAGTTCCGATACGGTTGCTTCCTTGGCCAGAATACGTTCCATCTTTGTATTTTGTTTTAGGAGCAGAACTTTCGGCACTCGCTGATGACTGTTTCTTATTAGAGGAAGCAACATCTTCTCCCCAGCTGTCATTGACAATCGTTTGATTGTCTGTTTGATCCGTCGTTTTCTTCTGATGATGAGCCGGGGGGACTTGAACAGCTTGTGCATCAGATAGAGTGTTTATATAACCAGTTGCATAAATACTTCCAATGGCTACGCTGCATGCAGCAATCATCGTTTTTCCCATTTTACTCATGTTTGTTGAACCTCCTGATTTATACCAGAACTATAGTTTCGATTATTGATGGTGATCTTTAGCATAAATAAACTTTACAAATAAACTTTTAAAAAAGATTTAAAATCAAAAAAGTTTTTTCAAAAGTAAATGTTCCAAGTGAAAAGGTCATTTTAAATAATGAAAGGAGAAGCTGGAATTTCTTTCACAAGCCTAGCTATTTTGACATACGTAATAATAGTTAATATTTCTGTTTACTATCTAAACGTGCATGATAAAATAGAAAAGATGAATATGTGTTAGGAGGAACATCAGTGAAAATTAAGCTTGGCCTTTTATACGGAGGAAAATCCGCTGAACATAAAGTATCTTTACAAACAGCTCTAGCAGTTTCAAAAGCAATTAATCACGATAAATATGAAGTGCATCCAATTTACATTACGGAAACAGGAAAGTGGATTCGCGGCACACAGCTGACTGGTCCGCTTGAAACAGTTGCTCAATTAGAAATTCAAGATAACGGAACTGCTATTTCACCAGTTTCATTGAATACGGAAATGTTTGCATTAACAGATTCAAAGACAGATGATCAGCTAGATGTTATTTTCCCACTTCTTCATGGTCCAAATGGAGAAGATGGTACGGTACAAGGGTTATTAGAATTGTTAAATATTCCTTATGTTGGAAATGGTGTATTAGCTTCAGCAGCTGGTATGGATAAAGTTGTAATGAAGCAGCTGTTTGCACAGGCAGGTCTGCCTCAAGTAGAGTACGTATCATTTATCCGCCGCGAGTGGGAAGCAGATCGAACGGCTGCTTATGAAAAAGTAGAAACACTTGGATATCCTTGCTTTGTTAAACCAGCAAACTTAGGTTCAAGCGTTGGGATTAGCAAATGTGATAACCGTGAAGAGCTAGAAGCGGCATTTGTTGAAGCTTTTTTATTCGATCGGAAAATCATTGTAGAAGCAGCAGCAGTTGGTCGTGAAGTTGAAATTGGTGTGTTAGGGAATGATGAAGCAGCTTGTTCAGTAGTTGGAGAAATCTTACCTAAAAAAGCGTTTTACGATTACAAAGCCAAATATGAAGACGGCGATACAGGTCTTATTATTCCAGCTGAAATTACAGAAGAACAGCATCAAGAAATGTCAGCACTAGCAATCAAAGCATTTAAAGCAATTGATGGATCTGGTCTTGTACGTGCAGATTTCTTCTTAACATCAGAAGGTAAATTCATTATTAATGAAGTGAATACGATGCCTGGTTTTACACCTTTCAGTATGTTCCCGTTATTGTGGAAACACGCAGGTGTTGAATATCCAGATTTAATTGAAAAACTTGTATCACTAGCAATTGAACGTCATACCGAAAAGCAGCAAATTAAACACACAATGTAACTCACACAACACTATTCATCATGAATAGTGTTTCTGTGTTTAGTTTCAATTAATGTTATCCATAGTTTACTTTATATCGAGAGGAGCAAACCAACAATGATTAAACGTACGCTTAAACAGCTAGCTGCAATGATTCCAGGAAGTGTATTTCATAGCGGGAATGAAGCAGCTGTAATTGAGGGAGTCTCAATTGATACGAGAACCATTCAGCAAGGTAATTTATATATCCCAATTAAAGGGGAACGTTTTAACGGGCATGCATTTGTTCATAAAGCAATTGAAAACGGAGCGGTTGCTACACTGTGGAACAAAGATGAAGAAAACCCACCGACAGACATTAGTGTTATTTTAGTCGATGATACGCTAGAAGCTCTTCAGCAATTAGCGAAATCCTATCGTCACGAGTTAGATATTAAAGTAGTGGGCATTACAGGAAGTAACGGAAAAACAACGGCAAAAGACATGGTGAAAGCTGTGCTCGATACAACTTATCGTGTTCTGAAAACAGATGGAAACTTTAATAATCATATTGGCATGCCGCTTACTATTTTGCGTTTAGATGAAACTCATGATATTGCAGTTTTAGAAATGGGCATGAGCAGCCGAGGAGAAATTGAGTTTCTTTCTAATTTAGCGGAGCCTGATGTGGCCATTATTACAAATATCGGAGAATCGCACCTTCAAGACTTAGGAAGCCGTGATGGAATTGCGGAGGCAAAATTAGAAATTACAAGCGGCTTAGCCCCAACAGGTCAGCTTGTCTATAATGGTGATGAGCCACTTTTAACGTCGCGCGTTGTTAATCCAGTATTTGAAACGGTGACATTTGGCAGCTCAGAACAAAACGATTTGTATCCAAGTGCTATTTCAGCTGAAGAGTTAGGCACAACATTCACTGTTTCACGTGAAACAACATATTCATTCTTTATCCCGGTATTAGGTAAACATAATGTTCACAATGCGCTTTCTGCTATTGCGGTAGGTCATTATTTTGGACTAGACAATAAAACAATCGCTAAGGGATTAAAAGAATTAAAGCTAACCAATATGCGTATGGAGCTCGTGAAACGAACAGATGGCCTGACCTTCATTAATGACGCATATAACGCAAGCCCAACGTCCGTTAAAGCTGCTATCACGTTGATGCATGATTTAGAAGGCTATAAGCAAAAAATTCTTGTTCTTGGGGATATGCTTGAATTAGGCGATCAGGAAAAAGAGTTCCACAAAGAAGTGGGAGAGTTTATTCAAGCAGAAAAAATTGATTATGTTCTAACATACGGCCCCTTATCTGTTGAAATTGAGCAAGGAGCAAAAAATAATTTTGCAGAAGATAAGGTAATGCACTTTGAGGAGAAAGATGAGCTTGTTAAAAAATTAACAGCGATTACAACAAGAGAAGATGTGGTTTTAGTGAAAGCATCTCGAGGGATGAAGCTTGAGGAAGTTATCTCAAAAATGATGCATAAATTACCGTGATATTAAAAAGAGTATAAGTAAGCTCTATTGCAAACGGAAAGCCATAGTGTTATGATGTAGTCTGAGTGTCTTGAGGCGCTTATACTCTAAACGTTGAATTTATTGAAGTAGTCGTTTAGAGCATTTTCCGTTTCCTCGGAGAATGCTTTTTTTTGTAAAATATAGATAGTCTAAATATAAAAGGAGTTTGAAAAACTTGGCATTATTTCAAGATTTAGGATTAAGTCAACAGCTTAATAAAGCTGTGAGTAAAATGGGTTTTGAAGAAGCAACACCAATTCAATCAGAAACTATCCCATTAGCACTAGAAGGTCACGATTTGATCGGACAAGCACAAACAGGAACAGGGAAAACAGCGGCATTTGGTATTCCTCTTATTGAAAAAGTTGATGTAAACGTAGATGCAATTCAAGGGTTAATTATTGCTCCTACTCGTGAACTTGCTGTACAGGTATCTGAAGAACTTTACAAAATTGGTCAAACAAAGCGCGTACGCGTGCTATCAATTTACGGTGGTCAAGATATCAGTCGTCAAATTCGTGCATTGAAAAAGCACCCTCATATCATCGTAGGAACACCAGGGCGTATGCTAGATCATATTAATCGTCGTACACTTCGTCTACAAGATGTTCATACAGTTATTTTAGATGAAGCAGATGAAATGTTAAACATGGGATTCATCGAAGACATTGAAAAAATCTTATCAAACGTACCTGAGAACCACCAAACACTTTTATTCTCAGCAACAATGCCTACTCCAATCCGTCGCATTGCTGAAAAATTCATGAACGAACCAAAAGTGGTAAAAGTAAAAGCAAAAGAAGTAACGATGCCAAACATTACGCAGTACTATTTAGAAGTACAAGAAAAGCGTAAATTTGATATCCTTACTCGTCTTTTAGATATGCAATCACCTGAATTAGCTATCATCTTTGGTCGTACAAAGCGCCGTGTTGATGAGCTATCAGAAGCATTAAATATGCGTGGTTATTCTGCACAAGGTATCCATGGTGACTTGACGCAATCGAAACGTCTATCTGTACTACGTCAATTTAAAGAAGGTTCTATTGATGTATTAGTTGCGACGGACGTAGCTGCACGCGGACTTGATATTTCTGGTGTTACTCATGTATACAACTTTGATATCCCTCAAGATCCAGAAAGCTATGTACACCGTATCGGACGTACAGGACGTGCTGGTAAAATGGGTGCTGCTATGACATTTGTAACGCCAAGAGAAACTGGACAGTTACACAATATTGAGCGTACAACAAAACGTAAAATGGAGCGTCTTACTCCTCCAACGCTTGATGAAGCAATGGAAGGTCAACAGCGTATTGCAGCTGACAAATTAACAGAATCTGTGACACAAGGCAACTTATCTTACTACAAACAGTTGGCAGAAGAGTTACTTGAAGAGCACGATTCAGTTTCATTAGTGGCAGCAGCAATCAAATTATTTACAAAAGAACCAAACGAATCACCAATTCAATTAACTGCTGAACCACCGGTAATTGCAAAAGGTGATAAAAACAAACGTGGAAATGGCGGAGGTCGTTCACGTTCTAACTCTAAAAACTACTCACAGCAAAATCGTCGTGGAAACTCGAAGCGTTTTGGTGACAAGCGTCGCGGTGGAAGCAACGGCAGTGATAATAGAAATCGTAATAGCAGCAGTAATCGTAAAGATTCTCGCAGCAAAGCGTAAAAAAAAAACGAGCCTTAACAGGCTCGTTTTTTTTTATGTGTTAATTGCTATTTTATTGGTGCACACTATGAGTAAAATAAAATGGGGTGTTCACTGATGTCGACCATTGTACGGTTAGGTTATGTGGCGATGAGCGTTCATTTGGAAAATAGTTCTCCTTCTCAAACAATGACTTTTGCACAATTTCAGCGTGTGAAAGACCATGAAGCGGCCATTCGCAAGCTCGAACGTATTGCAATATCCAACTTAGAAAACTGCTTACGGTTATTAAAACATAATGCGTGGAGTGAAATTGAGTTTTTTCGATTCAGTTCTAAGTTAATTCCATTAGCTAACCATGAGGCCCTAAAAGAGTGGAACTACATAGCTCCTTTAAAGGATGCTCTTCAGCGTATTTCTGTATTTTTGAAGGAACATCCAATGCGAGTAGATTTTCACCCGGATCATTTTGTTGTTTTAAACTCAACGGATAAAGAGGTTTTTAAGCATTCTATCCAAACTCTTCGCATGCATCAAAAGTTGCTAAAAGGAATGGACATTCCGCTTCAAAATCGCTGTGTTTTACATGTTGGAGGGGCTTATAATGATAAAGAAAAAGCACTGGAGCAGTTTATTCATAATTGGGGGCTTGTACCTCAATCCCTTCAGCAAATGATTATGTTAGAAAACGACGATACAACCTTTCATATAAAGGACGTCTTGTATTTATGTGAAAAACTAAATGTCCCAATCATTTTTGATCTTCATCATCATCAGGCAAACAACGACGAAACTTCATGGCAGGAGCATTGGGACCGTATCATTAGAACGTGGGAACAGGAAACGCTTCCTCTAAAAATGCATATATCTAGTCCTAAAAGTGATAAAGAATTTAGAGCTCATGCAGATTATATCGATGTTCATGGGTTTTACAGCTTTTTAAAAGAAGTAAATGGAACGATACCGCAAATTGATTGCATGATTGAAGCTAAGAAAAAAGATGAAGCGCTCTTTCAGTTAGCAAGAGACTTGAAGTCTTATGAAGATGTGGAATTTATTAACTCATCCACCTTTTATATTAAATCTTAAAGCAGGCCTCATATCTGTGGCTTGTTTTTCTGTTTGAACGCCAGAAAAGCGAGAAAAAATCCAGCAATACCTCCAACGAAATGAGCTGTGTTGTTAGTTCCTGGCGTTAGCAGACCTGAAAGTAATCCAATAATTAAAAAGACGACAATGATTTGCTGGTTACTTTGAGAAAGCATATGCTTTTGTTTTATTACAAGGTAGAGGTAAAACCCAAGCAGCCCGAAAATGGCACCGGATGCACCCACATGGCTGTAGAAAGAAGATTGGGTTAGAAATGTAACGATATTTCCAAGCAATCCACACGTAAGGTAGAATAGAAGAAACTTATAAGAAGAAAGAATACGCTCAGCACCTGGCCCTAACAAGAACAATGAAAATGAGTTAAAAAGAAGGTGTGAAAAGCTTAGATGCAAAAAGATAGGTGTGAAAAGTCGCCAGTAGTCTCCTTGAGAAATTAAGCTATTCACACCAATAAGCTGATGTATAAAAGATTCTGCAAGGTGTGAGGGAAGAGCGGCAAGTAACCATAGCGCAATGTGGATGCAGATAAGCGTGAAGGTAACAGGATAAAAACGTTTAAATTCAGCTGCATTTTCTGTGCGTACGAACATATTTGTCACTCCTTTTTATAAAGGCATTTTTATATACTATTCTGTAAGAGAGGATTAAATGAAAATGATTATAGGAACTGGAATTGATATTACAGAGTTAGAGCGGATTGAAAAAATGGTGCAGCGTCAAAGCGCTTTTATTACTCGGATTTTAACAAAAAATGAAAAAGAACGCTATGAAAAGCTATCAAGCCGACGTAAGGTCGAATTTTTAGCAGGAAGATTTGCTGTGAAGGAAGCATATTCGAAAGCTCTTGGAACAGGAATAGGAAAAGATTTCAGTTTCCAAGATATAGAAATTGTGAATGATGAAAGAGGAAAACCCCACATTGTTACAAAACAACCACTGGATGCGTCCGTACACGTATCTATTTCCCACAGTGCGCACTATGCAATTGCTCAAGTAATTATTGAACGCTTGTCAAGCTAGTCTGCATATTCATTATTTCTTGTTCATATATTCATAGTGTGGATAGGGGAGACAAGATATGTTCTTGCTTCTCCGTTTAGCTGTGAATATACGAAATAAAGGAGTTGGGGAAATGCATAAAAAATGGATTGGCTTATTTGTTTGCGCCTTTTTTCTCTTAGCCTTATCAGCATGCGGTGAAAAAAGTCAGCAGGATGTAACAGATGCATTGGATGCCAAGGTACAAGAAATGGCGGGTTATAAATCAGATGCTAAGATGACATTAAATACAGGGAAAGATGCTCAAGTATACGATGTAGAGATTTGGCATAGTAAGCCTATGTATTATCGAGTGAATTTGAAAAATACAAAGAAAGATCAAAGCCAAATGATTTTGCGTAATGATGAAGGGGTTTTTGTTTTAACGCCTGCCTTAAATAAAAGCTTTCGTTTTCAAAGTGACTGGCCGCAAAATAGCAGTCAAGCTTATTTGTATGAATCCCTTGTCCAAGATATTGTGAAGGATGAAAAGGCAAGTTTTAAATCAACAGATAAGCATTATATTTTTGAAACAAAAACCAACTATCAAAATAGCACGATGCTTCCTAAACAAGAAATTACGCTGAATAAAAGTGACTTAGCGCCTGTTTCGGTTAAAATTATGGATACGGATAATAAAGTGTTAATAAAAGTTGATTTCTCTAAGGTCAAATTCGATTCTAAGTTTGATAAAGGGGCTTTTGATACAAAAAGAAATATGACAAGTGCAAAGATTGACGTTCCGACATTAGCTCAGCAAAAATCATTTAGCGTCCTTTATCCTAAGGATGTTCCAAAAGGTACAAAGCTGTCCAAGGAAAAGAAAATTGAGACAGAAAATGGCGAAAGAGTCGTTTTAATGTACAAAGGAGAAAAGCCGTTTACGCTTGTACAAGAAAAAGCGCAAGTAGCTAAAACAGCGACATCTACAGTTACTGCCGGAGAGCCATTTGATTTAGGTTTTACTGTGGGAGCTTTAACGGATAAAAGTCTATCTTGGACATATAATGGAGTAGACTTTATGCTGGCTTCTGATCAGCTAACACCAGATGAATTGAGTACAGTTGCTAGATCTGTGCAAAGTCAGATGGGAAAATAAGAGAAGCTTACAAGCCTGCATATATGTAGGCTTGTTCTTGTTTAATTTGAATAAAGATCGAGATGAAGTTTGGCTATAGATGTATTATACTAACAGAGGAAAGTACGTTTAGAATGGTTCTGAAAAAAGGAAGTGTCGTAGTAATGGATGCATTTTATAGAGAAACATGGGCAGAAATTGATGTAGAAGCCATTTTTCAAAATGTGAATCATGTAAGAGAACTGATACCGGGGCATAAAACGTTAATGGCTGTAGTGAAGGCGAATGCGTACGGGCATGGAGATAAAGAAGTAGCAGAGATTGCGCTTCAAGCTGGTGCTGATATGCTAGCTGTAGCTTTTTTGGATGAGGCTATTGCTCTTCGGAAAAAAGGAATAAAGGAATCCATTTTAGTATTAGGAGCCGTGCCTACCCTACACATTCAAACCGCATTGGACTGGAATGTAACGGTCACTGCTTATAGCAAAGCTTGGATTGAAGAAGCGGCGTCCATTCTAGGTGAAAACAGTCAGCTGCATATGCATTTAAAAATAGATACAGGCATGGGTCGCTTGGGAGTTAGAACAAAAGAAGAATTACACGAAACGATGAAAATCATCGCTTCTCATTCGGGATTCGTGCTGGATGGAGTGTTTACACACTTTGCAACAGCAGACGAGCTAAACTCATCTTATTTTGAAGAACAATACACATTCTTTGAAGAAATGGTTCGAATTGTGAAAGAACATAATTTTACACCTCCGATGATTCACTGTGCAAATAGCGCAGCCTTGCTTCGTCGTCCAAAAGATATCTTTAATGGCGTACGCTTAGGCATCTCTATGTATGGCTTGAGTCCTTCTGAGGAATTAAAAGAAGTCATGCCAATTCCGTTAAAACAAGCTTTTTCGCTGCACAGCCGTATCGTGCATGTCAAAAAAGTCAAAAAAGGGAGTCATATCAGTTACGGAGCTACTTATGAAGCTAAAGAAGATGAATGGATTGCTACTATCCCAGTAGGATACGCAGACGGCTGGATTCGTAAATTAAGTAATTTTGAAGTATTAGTAGATGGAGTTAAAGTGCCAATTGTTGGTAGAATCTGCATGGATCAACTGATGATTAAATTACCTAAAATGTATAAAATGGGTACAAAAGTAACATTTATTGGAAAACAAAAAGATGCTGAAATTACAATTGATGAAGTAGCGAAGCATCTTGAAACAATTAATTATGAAATCCCTTGCATGGTTGCAGCAAGAGTTCCGAGGGTTTATACAAGAGATTCGCAGCATATTGATGTTAATAATTATATCTTGCGCTGAATATATATCTTCCTGAGTCAACATAAAAAGTCTGCGAACAAAAGACAATAAAAATAATAACTTCCATGCATAAAAGAGGGTATCAATTGACGATAATAGTGTAGAAATTGACAGAATTAACTTTCCATTAAAGCTAATCAATGTTATGATAAGGAAAGATGAGACTATTGGTGTGTGTATTGATGTTGGAGGTGTATGTTTGTGTCTGAAGCGAGCGCAACTACAGAAATCCTAGTAAGATTACCGAAAAATTTAGTATCGGAGCTCGATCTTATGGTTAAACAAGAAAATGGCAACCGAAGTGATTTTATTCACCAAGCAACAAAATTGTACCTTCGTGAGCGAAAAAAACGCCATATTCGCGAATCAATGAGACGTGGATATATGGAGATGGCAAAGATAAACTTAAATATTGCTTCCGAGGCTTTTCTAGCAGAGTATGAAGCTGATCATACTGTGGATCGTTTAGTAAGCGGGGGGTAATGACTTGGTAGTCAAACGTGGCGACGTTTATTTTGCTGACCTATCTCCTGTTGTTGGCTCAGAACAAGGAGGCGTTCGCCCTGTACTTGTCATTCAAAATGATATAGGCAATCGTTTTAGCCCAACTGTTATTGTAGCTGCGATCACTGCTCAAATTCAAAAGGCAAAGTTACCTACGCATGTTGAAATTGATGCAAAGCGCTATGGATTTGAGCGAGATTCAGTTATTTTACTAGAACAAATTCGTACTATTGATAAACAGAGGCTAACAGACAAGATTACCCATTTAGATGATGAAATGATGGACAGAGTGGATGAAGCCTTGCAAATCAGTGTAGGACTTATCGACTTTTAGAATTATACTTCCATTTATGCTAAGTTGCTCCTTTATGAGCAACTTTTTTAATTTGACTAGGAATAATCAGTAAACGTATATTGTAATAAGAAACGTTTTAAAAATGATAATATATATATAGATATAAATGAGTGTATTGACTCACAAGGAGGACCTCATGAATCAAGATTTATTCAATTATATACAAAATCATAAATCAGAAATTTTTGATCGATGGCTAGTGTTAATGAATGATGTGGAAACAGAGCGGATTAAAAACATTGTATCCGAACAAGTGTACGTAAATGTAAGCTCTGATTTTGTAAATTTACTTTTGGCAAAAGCATTCCGTGATCAGGAAAATTTTGCAGAGGAACTAGAGGAAGTAGTAGGACGAGTTGTGAGTTTAGGATGGCCTCTTGCTTATTTGACACAGGGTGTACGTAACTTGGGTCACGTAGTGGTTGAAGGGTATGTAAACAGTGAACATGTGAAGGCTGACCAAACTCATTCTGAATTATTCTATCGGTTTGACAAGTGGTTAAGCCCTATTTATAACAAAATAGTAGAACAATACTCCAACTCGTGGGAAAATACAGTTATGTTGCAAAAAGTTGCACTTCAAGAATTGTCTGCTCCATTAATACCGGTATTTGATAAAATTACAGTAATGCCGCTTGTAGGAACAATTGACACTGATCGCGCAAAGAAAATTATGGAAAACTTACTGCAAGGTGTCGTAAAGCACCGATCAGAGGTCGTATTAATAGATATTACCGGAGTACCAGTAGTGGATACGATGGTTGCCCATCATATCATTCAAGCTGCTGAAGCCGTACGTTTGGTTGGAGCCAAGTGTTTGTTAGTAGGAATTCGTCCGGAAATTGCTCAGACTATTGTGAACTTAGGTATTAACTTAAACGAAATTATTACGAAAAACTCATTAAAAAAAGGCGTAGAGTTTGCGTTAGAAATGACTGAGCGGAAAATAGTTGATATAGAATCGGAGGAATAAACGTGAGAATACCCATTTTGAAATTGTACGACTATTTATTGGTATCCATTCAGTGGGAGCTGGATGATCAAACGGCTATTCAATTCCAAGAAGATTTGCTAAGTAAAATTCATCAAACTGGAGCAAAAGGAGTGGTAATCGATTTAACTTCAATTGATATGATCGATTCATTCATCGCAAAAGTGTTAGGTGACGTGGTTAGCATGTCTAATTTGATGGGGGCTAGAGTAGTATTAACAGGTATCCAGCCTGCAGTAGCTATTACACTTGTTGAGTTAGGGATTGGCCTAAATGATGTTCTTACTGCACTCGATTTAGAAAAAGGTCTTGAGAAACTCCAATCGGAATTGGGGGATTAGTATATGGAATTCCAATCCAGCGTAAAAATCGTAACAGAATGGGACATCGTAGCGGCACGCCAATTAGGTAGAAATGTGTCGAAAGAGCTAGGGTTTGGAACAGTTGACCAAGCTCGTATTACAACCGCCATTTCTGAATTAGCTCGTAATATTTACCTATATGCGGGTAAGGGTCAAATCTATATTGAGAAATTAAATCGTGGAGGAAAAAACGGTCTTCTTGTCGTAGCAACAGATGAAGGGCCAGGTATCCCCGACGTTCGCAAAGTAATGGAAGATGGATACTCAACATCGGGTGGACTAGGAGCTGGGCTTCCTGGGGTAAAACGATTGATGGATGAGTTTGACATCGAAACAAATGTCGGAGAAGGTACTGAAATTAAAGCAGTTAAGTGGCTCCGGTAGGAGGAAATAGATAATGTCTTTTGATAAAGAGATGAGAGATTTATACAAAGATATTTTGGGGAACTATATCCAAACACAAAATGAACAAATTTTGTATCAAGGACAAAAACTAAGTAGAAAATCTTTAGAGAATGAAATATCCCCAGAAGATATTGTGAGCATTCATAAAGAAGTGATTGAAGAAATCTATTCTGATATTCCAGAAAAAGTGCTGCATTCTCTGGACTTTTTACTTGAGGTAATGATTAGCTACGGCCTTGCTCTTCGTGAGCATCAAACATTAAAAAATAAGCAGCGGGAACTTCGTTCTGAGATTGAAGTTGCTGCTAACGTCCAGCAGACGCTGTTGGGGACAAAGGTTCCGGCTAGTTCAACTTTAGAAATTGGTGCGATTAGCGTACCGGCTAAACAGATGAACGGAGATTATTTTCACTTTGTAGAAGAAGAGCACGGCGGGTTAAGTATTGCCATTGCCGATGTGATCGGAAAAGGAATTCCAGCTGCAATGTGTATGTCTATGATCAAATATGCAATGGACAGCTTACCGGACTCAAGGAAAAATCCAAGTTATGTATTAGAGAACTTGAATAATATTGTAGAGCGAAACGTAGATCCAAGTATGTTTATTACGATGTTCTACGGAAGCTATAATCCCGAGACAAACTTATTTGATTATGCTTCTGCAGGGCATGAGCCAGGTTTTTATTATGATGCAAAAGCTGATTCATTTGAAGATTTGGAGGCAAAAGGACTCGTGCTAGGAGTCGATCGCCATGTGAAATATCTTCAGTACGAGCAGCAGCTTTCAAAAGGCGATATGATTGTTCTGTTAACAGATGGCGTAACAGAATGCAGAACTGAAGAAGGATTTATTGAAAGATTGGACATCATAAAATTAATTCGAAAATACATGCATTTGTCTCCTCAAGAAATTGTAGAATCTGTATATAAAGAGCTGGAGAAATTACAGCATTTTCAATTGAGGGATGACTTTACATTGATTATTTTGAAGAGTTTAGTTTAAGTATTCTAAAAAAGGGTACAGAAAAGATAGCACAAAATTAGAGGGGGTCTACTAATACGATGAATTTAAAAATAGATATACAAAAGGACGGTCAAGCATATCGTATTAAGCTGGCTGGAGAGATTGACGCATATACAGCACCTAAGCTAAAAGAAAAGTTCATGGAAATTACTGAACATACTGAACCGGAAATTATAGTCGATTTAACCGATGTATCATACATGGATAGTACAGGACTAGGTGTATTTATTGCATTGTTAAAAGCCAATAAGAAAAATAACGGCTCTTTGAAATTTGTTGGTGTATCAGAGCGCATCAAGCGCTTATTTGATATTACGGGCCTTACAGACATTTTAAACGTGAATTCACAAGTAGAAGGTGGCGTAAAATGAAACAGCCTTATGACTTTGTTGAGATGAAGATTCCTGCTAAGCCAGACTACGTAGCGATTATTCGACTGACGCTGTCTGGTGTAGCGAACCGGATGGGTTTTTCTTATGATGAAATTGAAGATATGAAAATTGCTGTGAGTGAGGCATGTACAAATGCCGTGCAGCATGCTTACAAGAGTGAAGAAAATGGTGAAGTGAGAGTAGGTTTTGGTTTATTTGATGACCGTTTAGAAATCATGGTGGTCGATAAAGGTGAAAGCTTCAATTTTGAAGAGCTTAAGGAACATATAGGACCTTATGAAACATCAAAAGAAGTTGAATTTCTTCCTGAAGGTGGACTTGGTTTATATTTAATTGAAACACTAATGGATGAAGTGAAAATGGTCAATTCAAAAGGTGTAACGCTAATGATGACTAAGTATGTGCAAAGAGAGCAGGTGGAGAGTGATGAAAACACAGTCTCAACCTATGAAATTAACTAAAGAACAGGTTCAGGAACGAATTGAGCGCTTTCAAAAAACGCAGGATGAAGAAGCACAAAGTGATCTAGTAGTACATTACAAGAACCTTGTTGAATCTATTGCACGTCGTTATTCAAAAGGCAGAAGCTTACATGAAGATATTGTGCAGGTAGGGATGCTAGGACTGTTAGGAGCTATTAGAAGGTATGATGCTTCATTTGGAAGAAGCTTTGAATCGTTTGCTGTTCCTACAATCATTGGAGAGATTAAGCGATTTTTACGCGATAAAACGTGGAGTGTTCACGTGCCGCGCCGCATCAAAGAATTAGGTCCTAAAATTAAAGCAGCTGTCGAAGAGTTAACAACCCGTTTACAGCGATCTCCTCAAGTGAAAGAAATTGCTGATCATATCGGAGTGACAGAGGAAGAAATTTTAGAAACGATGGAGATGGGGCAAAGTTATCAAGCGTTGTCTGTTGATCATTCCATTGAAGCAGACTCTGATGGAAGCACTGTGACAATCCTTGATTTAGTAGGTGAACAAGAGTCGGGTTATGAGAAAACTGATCAGCGCTTAGTGTTAGAAAAGATTCTTCATGTATTAAGCGATAGAGAAAAAGAAGTGATTCGCTATACCTTTATTGAAAATCTGAGTCAAAAAGATGCCGGTGAGAAGTTAGGGATTTCTCAAATGCATGTATCTCGACTGCAAAGAAGAGCGCTTGATAAGCTAAGGACTGCAGCTCGCTCAGATTCTAACGATTCGGAGTATATGTCGTGATGGCAGTAGACCCTAATACAAAGTCGATTCAAACTCATATATACCAAGAACCAAAGCAAGGGAACGTATGTTGTGGAGATAGTTACTATGTCAAAGAAACGGATGACTATTTTCTATGTGCAGTGGCAGATGGATTAGGAAGCGGTGAACAAGCCAGAGCCGCTTCTGTAGCTGTTACGGATGTAGCGAAAGCTCATCATCATCTAGATGTGGATGAGATCATTTCTAAGTGCAACAAAGCTACTCGACATACAAGAGGCGCAGCAGTAGCTATTTTGAAAATTGATAAAAAACATAACGAATTTCATTATACAAATGTAGGTAATATCCGCTTTTATCTGTATTCTCCGGAGGGGAAATTAACGTACCCTCTGCCAATTCAAGGTTTTTTATCAGGAAAAATTCAAAAGTTCCGCACACAAACCTTCCCATATGACTCCGGTTCTAAATTTTTGATTCATACAGATGGCTTAGAATTAAAAGAGATTAAATCTGTTTTTGCTAACTCGATGAATGTAGATCAATTGTCGACACGGCTACAGGCAGCTATTCGATCTCATAATGACGATATTACGTATATCGCTGGTCATCTTCCAACTGCATAGCCTTTCTTTTTAGCTCACATGTGTTATTGCATGTGAGTTTTGTTACAATAGAGACAAAGTTTCATTTAGGTAGGAGGATAAGCTGTGTCTGTTGCAACGAAATTAGATAATCAAATTGTTCAACGTGTAAGTAAAGAGGTGGAGATTTCGCAAAAGCAAGTACAAAACGTAATTGCTTTAGTAGAAGACGGTAATACAGTTCCCTTTATTGCTCGATATAGAAAAGAACAAACTGGTGCTTTGGATGAAGTCCAAATCCGGAATATTTTAGATTCCTGGAACTACTTAATGAATTTAGAGGAGCGTAAAGAGGAAGTTCTTCGATTAATTGAAGAGCAAGGGAAATTAACTGAGGAACTGGCTGCTCAAATTCATCAAGCGAAGAAATTGCAGCAAGTAGAAGATTTATACCGCCCTTTTAAGCAAAAACGACGTACAAAAGCAACTGTAGCAAAAGAAAAAGGTCTTGAACCATTAGCACAGTGGCTACTAAGTTTTCCACGTTCTGACGTGAAGAATAAAGCGCAAACATACATAAATGAAGAAGCGGGAGTTCAATCTTCTGACGAAGCTATTCAGGGAGCCCTAGACATTGTAGCGGAACAAATTTCCGACGAAGCATCTTACCGTCAATGGATTCGTACGACCACTGTAAAAGATGGCATAATTGTTACTTCAGTCAAAGATCCGGGAAAAGATGAAAAAAATATCTATGAAATGTACTATGAATATACAGAAGCGGTAAAGCGAATCGTTCCTCATCGTATCTTAGCTATGAATAGAGGAGAAAAAGACGGTATTTTAAAAGTGAGTATTGATGCGCCTACAGATCGTATTCTTTCATATTTACATAAACAAGTAATCAAAAAAAGGGATTCTTCAGCCGAAAGTTATATCATCTCAGCTATAGAAGACGCTTATAAACGCTTAATAGAACCATCTATTGAACGCGAAATCCGTAAAGAGCTATCAGAAAAAGCGGAAGAAAGAGCCATTCACATCTTTTCTGAAAACTTACGAAAACTTCTTCTCCAACCTCCATTGAAAGGGAAAGTCGTATTAGGAGTAGATCCAGCCTTTCGAACAGGCTGCAAATTAGCTGTAGTAGATGAAACAGGCAAGGTATTAAAAATTGATGTTATTTATCCACATCCTCCTGTGAGAAAAGCAGCTGAAGCGCAAAATAAATTAAAGAAAATGTTCGCTGAATACCCTATTGAAGTAGTAGCCATTGGAAACGGAACGGCATCTCGCGAAACGGAGCAATTTGTAGCGGATGTTCTTAAAGAAATTGAAAACCCAGTTTATTATTTGATTGTGAATGAAGCGGGAGCAAGCGTATATTCGGCTTCTGAAGTTGCTAGAGAAGAATTTCCTGATTTTCAAGTAGAAGAGCGAAGCGCTGTATCGATTGCCAGAAGGCTGCAAGATCCGCTGGCTGAGCTTGTGAAAATCGATCCTAAGTCGGTAGGGGTAGGGCAGTATCAGCATGATGTGTCTCAAAAGCAATTAAATGATTCACTGACTTTTATTGTAGAGACAGTAGTAAACCAAGTAGGAGTAAATGCAAACACGGCTTCTGCTTCGCTTCTACAATACGTTGCTGGTCTAAATAAGACAGTTGCTCAAAACATTGTAAAATATCGGGATGAAAACGGAAAATTCTCTAACCGAAAACAGCTGAAGAAAATTCCGCGTCTAGGTGCTAAAACGTATGAGCAGTGTATTGGGTTTTTACGTATTATAGAAGGTGAAGAACCTTTAGACAGAACGGGTATCCATCCTGAAACATATGGAGACGTTAAAAAGCTTTTAAAGAAAGCGGAAGTGAAAGAGACTGAGCTTGGAACGGAGAAAGTAAAAGAAGCATTAAAACATATTTCTTTACCCGAAATATCAGAAGAACTAAGTATAGGGGAGCTTACTTTAAAAGACATTATAGAAGCGCTCGTAAGACCGGAAAGAGATCCTCGTGATGAACTGCCAAAACCTTTGCTCCGTCATGATATTTTGAAGCTAGAGGATCTAGCAAAAGGTATTCAGCTTGAAGGCACGGTGCGAAACGTCGTAGACTTCGGAGCGTTCATCGATATAGGAGTTAAGCAAGACGGTCTAGTCCATATTTCTAAATTAACGAATCGGTACGTTAAGCATCCCCTCGATGTCGTTTCAGTAGGAGATTTGGTGAATGTGTGGGTAGAAGACATAGATATGAAAAAAGGAAGAGTTGCACTGACGATGATTCCGCCCCATCAATAATAAAATTGCCTTTTCAGATTTTCTGAAAAGGCAATTTTATTTGTAAAAAGAAGTGATTTAAGAAGCGGAATTATTTTTTTGATAAAAAAACCAACATTGATTGAGCAATTTTATTTGTGCACGGTCTTTTTCAGAATAAGCGCGCCTCATTTGTTTTTGTAGCCACATTGGCATAAGGACAATCACTCCTTTTCATTTATGATAAGGTGAATAGTGAGTATGTAATGAAGTGTATGCCCAAAGAGCTAGTCAGGTGATTTCATACAGTAAAGGAGTATATAAGATGAATGATAAGGATTTACAAATACTTGTAGAAGAAATTTCATTGAAGCTGTTCCACAAACCATTTCGTCATGAAGCCACTTTTAATTCTCGGTTACGTACGACAGGTGGAAGGTATTTATTACGTACATCTAATATAGAAGTAAACTACAAATACTTTGAACAATATGGCAGACAAGAAATAGTAGAAATTATTAAACATGAGCTCTGTCACTACCATTTGCATATTGAGGGGAAAGGGTATAAGCATGGAGATCAAGACTTTAAAAGGCTAATGAAAGAAGTAGGCGCCCCCCGATTTTGTCAGGCATTGAAAAAAGAAAGTGATGGAAAGAAAAAAGAGCACATATATGTATGTATGCAGTGTGATCAAAAATATGTTCGAAAAAGAAAAGTGAACACGGTTAAATATGTTTGTGGAAAGTGTAAAGGTAAATTAAAAAAAATATAGAAGATGCTTGACTAAAATAGATTGATTATGATAAATTAATAAAGCCGTCTCAAATAAACGGCAAAGAAATGACAAAAACTTATTGACATTACATATAATGTCGATTACAATGTAAGAAGTCTGATAAATATTATTCCACAGTAGCTCAGTGGTAGAGCTATCGGCTGTTAACCGATCGGTCGTAGGTTCGAGTCCTACCTGTGGAGCCATATGGAGAAGTACTCAAGTGGCTGAAGAGGCGCCCCTGCTAAGGGTGTAGGTCGTGTAAGCGGCGCGAGGGTTCAAATCCCTCCTTCTCCGCCATTTTATAATGGCCCGTTGGTCAAGCGGTTAAGACACCGCCCTTTCACGGCGGTAACACGGGTTCGAATCCCGTACGGGTCACCATTGATTTTCATTTACATATTCTGTGGAGGATTAGCTCAGCTGGGAGAGCACCTGCCTTACAAGCAGGGGGTCGGCGGTTCGATCCCGTCATCCTCCACCATTTGACTGTTTTATACATAATTTTGGATGGTCCCGTGGTGTAGCGGTTAACATGCCTGCCTGTCACGCAGGAGATCGCGGGTTCGATTCCCGTCGGGACCGCCATTTAAATTATTGGGCTATCGCCAAGCGGTAAGGCAACGGATTTTGATTCCGTCATGCGTTGGTTCGAATCCAGCTAGCCCAGCCATAAAGAGCCATTAGCTCAGTTGGTAGAGCATCTGACTTTTAATCAGAGGGTCGAAGGTTCGAGTCCTTCATGGCTCATTTTCATTTCTTGCGGGTGTGGCGGAATTGGCAGACGCGCTAGACTTAGGATCTAGTGTCTTTACGACGTGGGGGTTCAAGTCCCTTCACCCGCATCTTATTCATTTTATGTATTTAGCGGTCGTGGCGGAATGGCAGACGCGCTAGGTTGAGGGCCTAGTGGGGGCGACCCCGTGGAGGTTCAAGTCCTCTCGGCCGCACCAAAAAAACTTTTTAAAAAAGTGTTGACATAAGAAAATAGAAGTGATATTATAATAAAGTCGCCAAAACAACGGCGGTAAACATCATAAGAAGCGCCCGTAGCTCAATTGGATAGAGCGTTTGACTACGGATCAAAAGGTTAGGGGTTCGACTCCTCTCGGGCGCGCCATATTGCGGGTGTAGTTTAGTGGTAAAACCTCAGCCTTCCAAGCTGATGTCGTGAGTTCGATTCTCATCACCCGCTCCAAATATATTGAACTTTGAAAACTGAACAAAGCGACAAACGTCAACGTTAATTTTTATTTTAAAATTGAGCAAGTCAAACATTTCTTCGGAGAGTTTGATCCTGGCTCAGGATGAACGCTGGCGGCGTGCCTAAT
>NZ_JAKWFL010000015.1:0-59443 GCF_029522095.1 Priestia sp. Y58 | reverse complement strand
CCGCCGCTAACGTCATAGAAGCAAGCTTCTAATCAGTTCGCTCGACTTGCATGTATTAGGCACGCCGCCAGCGTTCATCCTGAGCCAGGATCAAACTCTCCGAAGAAATGTTTGACTTGCTCAATTTTAAAATAAAAATTAACGTTGACGTTTGTCGCTTTGTTCAGTTTTCAAAGTTCAACCGTCGCTCTTGAGCGACTTTTTTATATTAACAAGTTGTCTTTCGTTTGTCAACAACTTTTTAATATTTTATTTCTGATGAATTGCGATTGTTTTCGAATCACTCATCAGCGACATTTAATAATTTAACATCTGTACTATATAAAGTCAACACTTTTTAAAAAGTTTTTTTCGTTTTACCAAAAAACCTTATTTACTTCCCTGTTTTCACTGAACCTTAGCAAGATCTTTGAAAGGATTTGATACTTCTCTTGAATGTTTCGTTCAAGAACTACATGATTCAAACTTTGTTGAAAAACAACGTTTGTTCTTTTCATTTCTTCTCTGAGTAGTGCTTCTAACTCTAAACACTCCACTTGATTAAATAAACAAATTTTCATTGATTCACCTGCTTTTTGCGACATTGATTCTCAAACATCAAAATAAAATCAGTCGTTCTTTTCCTTACATGTTATTAATTGTAGACAAAACGCATACAAATTAGACAAGTACTACTTATTAAATGAGGTGACAAAATGAATATGTTTTATACTATTCGAGCCAAAAGAATCAAACAAACAATGCTTATCGTAGTTGCTGCTTTTTTTACAAGCTTTTTTCTTTATGCTCAACAGACGTTTCACTTTCCTGTGTTTTCAACAGATAATGGTCCACGAGCTGTTTATAAGGCGGATAATAAAAATCCCGAAGTCGCTCTTACATTTAACATCAGCTGGGGAGACGAAAGAGCTATTCCTATTCTAAATGAACTGAAAAAACAGCATATTGAACATGCTACTTTCTTTTTATCTGCTTCATGGGCTGAACGTCATCCAGATGTTGTAGAGCGCATAAAAAAAGAAGGCCACGAAATTGGCACAATGGGCTATGACTATACTTCCTATACAAGCCTAAAACCTAATGAAATTAGACAAGATCTTGCAAAATCAAAGAAAGTCTTTGATTCCCTAGGACTTAAAGATGTTCACCTTCTTCGGCCTCCTAACGGGCAATTTAATAAAGACATCTTAAAATTAACAGCCGATATAGGATATACAACCGTGCACTGGAGCATCGACTCTAAAGACTGGACAAATCCAGGAGTTGAAAAGATTGTATCGAATGTCACAAAACCCTTAGATGGGGGAGATATTATCTTGCTGCACGCTTCTGACTCCGCTCAACAAACAGCAAAGGCTATTCCATATATCAAGAATTCACTACAAAATAAAAAAGTCTCAAACGTAAGTGTTTCAACATTAATTTCAAATTCAAAAACCCAAGTAAAAGATATCCGCTAAGATCTATTACTAGTGTATATGGAAAGCAAAAGCAGACAAATATGCTATTTGTCTGCTTTTGCTATTCTTTCGTGCGTAAGAAGTTTGGGCAAAATAAGAAGTTGATACATATTACAAATTAGAAGTGGAAACAACATAAGGTAAAGCCAGCTTTCTTCGTTCGTTCGCAGCGCTGGGAACCATTCAATTGTCGTTACAACAATCATAAAAAAAAGCGCTGGTACAAAAGCCTCTTTATTCGTCTGCTTTTTCTTTGCATACGCCACTAATAACCCCACCGCTAACAAGAAAACGCTTAACAAAATATACTTGCCTATGCCTTCTCCCGGTTGTTGAAAGAACTTATATCGAAAATAAGCAACGTCAAATAATACAAATAAAACAAATACAATTTGAACCGATTTCCAAAGTGATGCAGATTTAAAAATCCCCAACCCAAATCGGTGAATAGTTAAATATGCAAAAAAACCCATTTGGCTAATTAAACTAAAAATAAACCCTACGCCTACGAGCCATGTTAAAACAGCAACAATTTCTCCTATCTTTCCTTGTTGAAATAAGTGACCGTATTCCCCCCAGCGCACCGCAAACCCAACAAAAGCTGTACTTATACCCCCGACAGCTAACGTGGTTAGAAATAGACGAACCCAATTTCGACTATTCACTTCCATCTCCCCCATAAGTTACAAAATTGTACCTTTCCATAAATTGTACCAATCACGTTTTGAAAAATCTAGAGCTCTTTTATGAATAAAAAACCTTGATTATCTCATATTAAGCGTAAGCATATTAGGAAAGGAGCTCATTACTATGAAAAAGCGACTCATGCTCCTCATTTATATAGGAATGTGTATGCTTTTAGCTACAGCCTGTGCACCGCAAGATGAAGAGAACAATGGTATGGATTATGATCAAACAAAGAAAATGGTTGTTGATATTTTAAAAACAGATGAAGGAAAAAAAGCAGTCGAGGCAATTATGAAAGACCCTTCTGTTAGACAAGATATTTTAATGGATCAAAACGCGATAAAAGATACAATTTCTCAAACCCTAGTCTCAGATAAAGGCGTGGAATTTTGGAAAAAAGCCATGGATGATCCGAAGTTTGCTGAAAGCTTTGCTAAAAGTTTGGAAAAAGAAAATAAGACGGTCATCAAACAACTGATGAAAGATCCTGAATATCAAGGAATGCTTCAAGACGTTTTAAAGGATCCGGCTATGGAAAAAGAAGTACTGACTGTTTTAAAGAGTAAAGAATATCGCACTTATTTACAAAAGATTATGACCGAAACGTTTGATAGCCCTCTTTATCAATCTAAAATTCAAGACATTCTTTTGAAAGCCGCTGAAGAAACACAAGGTGGACAAAAACAAAGCAGCGACGATGGTGGTTCTTCTTCCTCTGGATCTGATTCAGGCGGAGAACAGCAACAGCAGTGATTAAATACGCATCTCATATGAGGTGCGTATTTAATTATGTCATTTATTTTTATTAAAAAACCTAAATAACTTCTTTATATTTTTTAATACTTAGTATTTTTATTGGAATTGTAAACTTTAATTCTTAGCTTTATGGTAAAATATTAGAAATTGACACAATCGTTTTATAGCAAAAGGAGGGAATTCGATGGAATTTCGCGTTATTAAAACGTTTCAAACCATTGTTCGTTTAGGAAGCTTTCAATTAGCCGCTGAATATTTAAAGTACTCTCAGCCTACCATTACACTGCACATTCAAAAGTTAGAATCCGAACTAGGATTTAAGCTTTTAGAACGAGGAAAAAGCATAAAACTTACTGAAGCAGGTAAAATCTTTTACGAGCGGGCAAATATTTTACTAAAGGAATATGAATATCTAAATAACACCTTAAAGGATTATTCAACAGGCGAAGCTGGCACGATCCGTATAGGTGCTGCAGAGCCTACAGCAAGCAGTCGACTGCCTTCCATTCTCTCATTATTTAAAAAAAGATATCCCAACACAGAAATTAGCTTACTCGTTGCAGACGAAAAGCATCTTCATCAACATATACGCAATCAAGAAATTGATTTCGCGATTGGCACTGTCTCAGAATCGTTCAGAGATATAGAATTTGAGGCATTACTAACGGAAAAACTTGTGCTGCTACTACCATTCAATCATGCTCTAACAAAAAGAAAAACAATCTTTGCAAAAGATTTAATACACGAAACGCTGATTACAGCTGGGCAATCTTCCGTTCAAAAGAAAATTGAGCAGCTAATCTTTGAACGAACAGGCCAACTGCCTGCTAAAGTCCAGTTAGGCACTATTAGCACACTTCAGCATTTTGTAAAAGAAAACTTAGGAATAGCCGTTGTTCCACAAATAAGCGCAACTCTTCCGCCAGATCAAGTGGTGGTTAAAACGATTCATGACTTGCATGAGGGGCCTGCAATCGGCATTTTAAAGCACCAGTCTCACACCGTAAGTACAGCCGGAAAAACATTTTTAGCTCTCTTAAAACAAAACCTTGCATTTGATTTAAAAAAGGCGCAGATTGAACTCTCTGTATAACAGCAAAAAGCACGCGCTCGAACAGCGCGTGCTTTTTGTTATTTTCCTGTTGCTGCTTTTTTATTTTCGCAAATAAATGCAATCTTGCTTGCAATCTCTCCATATATTTTACCTAAACGATGCGATTCATCGTAAATGGAAGGTGCAAAATCTTCTTCATTCCAGTCAGGCTGACTTAACGGAAGCTGTCCTAACAGCTCTGTCTGAAGTTCCTCAGCAAGTTTTGGACCTCCGCCTTTACCAAATACATACTCTTTTTCCCCTGTTAGCTGGCTTTCAAAGTAGGCCATATTTTCTACAACTCCAATTACCTCATGATCGGTTTTCAAAGCCATAGCACCCGCTCTAGCTGCAACAAATGCCGCTGTAGGATGTGGTGTTGTAATAATCACTTCTTTACAAGCAGGAAGCATAGAGTGAACGTCTAATGCGACATCACCTGTTCCGGGAGGTAAGTCTAGTAAAAGATAATCTAATTCTCCCCATTCAACTTCTGTAAAAAAGCTTGTCAACATTTTTCCAAGCATAGGTCCTCGCCAGATAACAGGTGAATTATCTTCTACAAAGAAGCCCATGGAAATAACTTTTACTCCGAAACGGTCAACTGGAATAATCTTTTCACCTTCTACTACAGGACGCTGTGTGATTCCCATCATATCTGGAACGCTGAATCCATAAATGTCAGCATCAATTAAACCAACTTTCTTTCCTAAACGAGCTAGAGAAACGGCCAAGTTAACAGAGACTGTTGATTTACCAACGCCTCCTTTACCGCTGGCAATAGCAATAAATTCAGGTGCATTCGGACTAGTTAGTAAGTTGCCAGTATTCGGTTGCTCAGCGCGGTACTGCTGAAGTTCTTCAGGCGTAAACTCAACAAATCGCAATCCAACCGACTGTACACCTGCTTTTTTTAATTCTTCTACAATTGTGCCTTGAAGGCTCAGCTGTTCACTAGTACCTGTTTTTGCAACAGCAATCTTCAGGCTTATATGCTGTTTTTCAGATTTAATTGTTATTTCTTTAATCGCATCTGTTTCTGATAGTTTTTTATTTAAAAATGGATCTGTAATTTCCCCTACTACTTCTTTTACTTGCTTTTCCGTTAGCATACTCCCACCACCATGTTAAAATCTATTTATTTATACTATCAAGTATATCATACATATTAGATTTTTCTGAATAGAAGGATGCTATGCTTTTTATTTAGGCTTTTCTCCAGTAAAATACCGGCTGACTCCTTCATAAATGGATTCAGCTAACTTTTTTTGATAGCGTTTCGATTGAAGCATTTTACGTTCTGTAGGATTTGATAAGAATCCTACTTCAACCAAAGCACCTGGTGGCTTAGAATGCTTAAGAAGGTAAAGAGTTTGAATAGCTTTTGCTTCACGACTCGTATTATCCAGATTATTTCTTAGCTCTTGTTGAATGAGTTTAGCCACTTGCTCGTTTTCTTTTAGGGACCCGTAATAGAAAGTTTGAGCCCCTCTCCATGCAGAGGATGGAATAGCATTCAAGTGAATACTTAAGTACAAATCAGCATTGGATTTATTAATCATCGTTAAGCGATTTTTTAAGTCCTCTACTTTTCTGCGACTATATCCTCTTGTGTCTTTGGCCGCTAGGTCTTCGTCTTTTTCTCTCGTCATAATAACAAGTGCCCCTTGCTCTTGCAGATAGTCCCGAAGCATCAACGAAATTTTAAGAGTTATTTCTTTTTCAAGCACTTCATCCTCTCCTACGGCTCCTCCATCAACACCGCCATGTCCAGGATCTAGTACAATAACTTTCCCGCTAAGAGGGAGTGAAAGCGAACCGGATGATGTTCTATGATCTATCTGATATTGTACAATGACAAAAAGAACGAGAAGCGCTATAATTGTGCTCATTATTTTTACTTTAGACATTTTATCCCTTCCCTTCTTGCCTCACCTATTTATTTCTATATGGGACAAGAACGGGAATTATGAGTACTTTTTAATGCAAACGTAACCGACGTCTTTTTTCTGCGGTACGATAACCTTCTTTCCACCAGTCTTGCACATATCCTTGACACAAATAATACAGACCGTCTTGATAAAGATCTGTTACAGACATGCTGACGGCTCCGTACAATGTATCAATTAACAGAGACTCTTCTTGCTTACTGTGCTTCTGAAAGTCTTCGTAGCCTTTACCACGTTTACTCACCCGAGCACCTAATAAAAATGATTCGATGGCAATATCAAGACAGTACTCCTCCACATGTTCGTCTCCTAGCATGTTCCACTGAAACATGGGATGAAAATAACGGTGCAGCCTCTCTTGAAGCAAATCAAACGACAGTTCTCTTAGGACTTTGCGTTCATATTTCATTTCTTTTTCATAACGTTTTTCTTTTAAATATGTAACCTCGTTCACGATAACGCCTCCCTTTTTTACATATTGTCTGCACAAGCCTTCGTCTCATACGCAAACAACAAATAAAAAAAGCCTTGGTCCAAAGACCAAGGCTTGAAACGTAATATAAAATTAACGTTTTGAGAATTGTGGTGCACGACGAGCGCCTTTAAGACCGTATTTTTTACGTTCTTTCGCACGAGCGTCACGAGTTAATAGACCAGCACGTTTTAATGTTCCACGGTATTCAGGGTCTGCTTCTAATAAAGCACGAGAGATTCCGTGACGAATAGCGCCAGCTTGACCTGCATAACCTCCACCATTAACGTTTACAAATACGTCATAGTTACCTACAGTTTCAGTTAAAGCAAGTGGTTGTTTTACTACTTCACGTAGTGCAGCAAATGGAATGTATTCTTCGATTTCACGACCGTTGATTGTTACGCGACCGTTACCTGGTACTAAACGTACACGAGCAACAGAGCTTTTACGACGACCAGTTCCGTAATATTGTACCTGTGCCAAGATAATAACCTCCTCTTATTAATTATCCGCGAAGTTCGTAAACTTCTGGTTTTTGTGCTTCATGTGGATGTGTTTCACCAGCATACACATGTAATTTTTTGAACATTTGACGGCCTAGGCTACCTTTTGGAAGCATGCCTTTGATTCCTAATTCAAGCATTTTCTCAGAGTAGTTAGTACGCATTTCTAATGCTGTACGTTGTTTCAAACCACCTGGGTGCATGCTGTGACGGTAATAAATTTTATCAGTTAATTTTTTACCTGTTAGTTCGATTTTTGACGCATTGATAAGGATCACGTGATCACCAGTATCAACATGTGGTGTAAAAGTTGGTTTATGTTTACCGCGTAAGATTGATGCTACTTCACTTGCTAAACGACCTAAAGTTTTACCTTCAGCATCGACAACATACCATTTACGCTCTACTTCGTTTGCTTTCGCCATGAAAGTTGTACGCATGAGTTTCCCTCCTAATTTTCATCATCAATTATAAAATTATTTCAACCTTCTATTTCAACACGATTAATTTCCGGGGCTAACCGTGGGGTTAAAATACATACCATATGATATATTATATCTTTAAGCTACTAATGTCAAGAAAATGTTACACCAGGTTTAGTTGTCATAGAAAACGCGCCATAAATATAGCCCTTGCGAAGGCGCAGTTTTCCCTGCACGAGGACGTGATTTGCTTTCTAGAATATCTTTTATAGCATCTGGTTCAATACGACCTTGTCCTACTTCTAAAAGCGTTCCAACAAGAATACGAACCATATTATACAGAAAGCCACTTCCAACGAATCTAAACACGAGCTGACTATTCTCTTCATACATATCAATCTTGTAAATCGTACGAATCTTATCTTCCACTTCTGTCCTCGCTGAACAAAAGCTTGTAAAGTCGTGTGTACCGAGTAAATATGTGATGGCTTTTTTCATTTTTGAGTAGTCTAATGGATAAGGGTAATGGTATGCATAAGAACGAGTGAAAGGATTTCGATCTTCGCCGCGCAAAATATGATAGCGATACTCTTTTGAAGTAACGTCATACCGGGCGTGAAAATGTGCATCAACTTCACATACATTCTTCATTACAATATCATCTGGTAGCATTGAATTCAATGCTTTTTTCCACTTATCACATGGAATATTTAGGTTTGTATCAAAATGAATGACTTGCCCCTGTGCATGAACATTTGTGTCCGTTCGTCCAGAGGCGTAAACCGGCACTTTTTTGTTATGCATTTTCTCTAAAACAGCTTCAATCTCCAGTTGAACAGTTCGCTTATTGGGCTGAACTTGATAACCTGAAAAGTGTGTGCCGTCGTATGCAACTATACATTTTAAACGTTTCATCTTTTCACCAAACAATCTTTACGTTCTAATCAGCACTAAAACAACTGCTACTACCAGCAGAAGTAAAAGCATAATTGTATCTATGCTTCCCCATTTCAATTGACGATACTTTGTACGCCCTTCTCCGCCTTTATAACCCCTTGCTTCCATGGCAATAGCCAGCTCTTCAGCACGCTTAAATGAACCTATAAATAGAGGAACAAGCAAAGGAACGACAGCTTTCAAACGATCCGTAACGGGGCCGCTGCTAAAGTCCACTCCTCGTGCTGTCTGCGCTTTAATAATTTTATCTGTCTCTTCCATCAATGTAGGAATAAAGCGAAGAGAAATGGACATCATTAAAGCTAATTCGTGTACGGGAAGCTTGAGCTTTTTAAATGGATTCAGCAAGCTTTCCATTCCATCTGTTACTTCAATAGGCGTAGTCGTTAAAGTTAGCATCGTCGTAATTAAAATTAAGAACAAGAAGCGCAAGGAAATTAAAACACCTTGAATAAGGCCGCCTTTATAGACAGAAAACCATCCCCATTCAAACAAAAGAGGACCTTCCTTTGTCATAAAAATGTGCAAAAGAAACGTGATGATAATAATAAATAGAACGGGCTTTAACCCTCTTAAAATAAACGAGACGGGCACTTTACTCATGGCCACTATCATAAGGGTATACACACCTAAAAAAGCATAGCCGATAGGGTTATTTGCTAAAAACACAATTAATACATACGCAAATACAAGAAGCAGCTTGGCCCGAGGATCCATTCGATGGACAACCGAATGACCCGGCACATACTTACCAATAATGATTGAGTTCATCATAATCGTTCACCTTGCTGCATAAGGTGCTGCACTTTCTCTACCACTTCAGAAAAGGTAATAACCGTATCCGATGCTTCGAGCTGAAATTTCTCTTGCAGCTTCAGCATAAAGCGAAGCGATTCTGGAACATCCAATCCATATTCTTTTAACTGCGTATGCTGACCAAATACTTCTCTAGGTGACCCTTTCATCGCAATCGTTCCCTTATTCATCACAATTAGCTCATCCGCGTACATAGCTGCATCTTCCATGCTGTGAGTCACGAGAATCGTCGTCAAGCCTTTTTCTTTATGAAGACGATAAATCATATTCATAATTTCTTGACGCCCTCTAGGGTCCAATCCAGCAGTTGGTTCATCTAAAATTAGCACATTAGGATTCATCGCTAGAATACCTGCTATCGCTACACGACGCATTTGTCCACCACTCAAATCAAAAGGAGATCTGGTGAGAATGTCTTCTGGCAACCCTACTAACTTGATAAGCTCTCTTGCTTTTTGCTTTGCTTCTTCTTCAGAAACGCCATAATTCATTGGGCCAAAAGCTATATCTTTTTCCACCGTTTCTTCAAAAAGCTGATGTTCTGGAAATTGAAACACCACGCCTACTTGCTGACGAATAGCTTTTAAATTCTTTTCTTTTCGATTGGCTTTAATGGTGCGCTCACCGATTTGAATTTCGCCAGCAGTTGGCTTCAATAAGGCATTCAGATGCTGTATGATTGTTGATTTCCCAGAACCAGTATGGCCAATAACAGCCAAAAATGTACCTGATTGAATGTTTAAATTTAAGTCATGTAGAGCAATTCGTTCAAATGGTGTATTAACTTGATAACGATGCTCTACTTCTTTGAATATAATGTCCATAGTTCGTCCACCAAGTCCTCATCTGTTAAATGAATTTTTGATAAAGGAATTCCTACGGAAGCAAAACGATGGCTTAGTTTAACGGAAAACGGCAAGTCTAGTCCAATATCCGTTAACTTGGAACCTAATGCAAATACTTCGCGTGGAGTACCTGTTGCATAGATCTTCCCTTTGTTCATCACAACGACTCTGTCAGCCATTGCTACTTCATCTAAATCGTGAGTAATTGAAATAACCGTCAGTTGTTTTTCTTCTTTTAATTTTCTAACAGTTTCAAGTACTTCAGTTCGCCCAATAGGATCTAACATAGATGTTGCTTCATCTAGAATGATGACAGATGGCTGTACGGCAATTATACCCGCAATGGCCACACGCTGTTTTTGTCCACCTGATAGCTGATGAGGCTCTTGATCCAGAAAAGCACTCATATTGACCATTTCGATTGCTTCAGGTATACGTTTTTCCATAATCTCAAATGGAATCCCGTTGTTTTCAAGCCCAAACGCAATATCGTCTTGAACGGTTGAGCCAACAAATTGATTATCTGGATTTTGAAACACCATTCCAATCTGCTTGCGCACATCCCATATTGTTTCTTCAGATAAAAGCGTATCGCCCACTCGAACCGTTCCTTTTTCAGGTAGCAAAAGGCCGTTTAGAATTCGTGCCAGCGTCGACTTACCAGATCCATTATGTCCAGCTATCGCTAACCATTCACCTTTATAAGCAGAGAGAGAAAGGTGATCTAATGTTAGGTCTGCTTCAGGATCGTATCGAAAGCATAAATCTTTTACCTCTAAAGACATTTCTTTCAACGCTATCTTCCTCTCAGCTTTTTCTATTGCAGCATTGCCTACATTGATTTTTTACGCTATTTACCCGGTTTTAGGTATAAAAAAAGGGCAACGACTAGTTACACACTGTCTCGCCCTTTTCTATCTGTATTAAAAATATTAAACTAATTCAATGATAACCATTGGAGCACCGTCACCACGGCGAGGTCCAACTTTTAAGATACGAGTGTAACCGCCTTGGCGATCTTCGTAGCGAGTAGCGATATCGCTGAATAGTTTTTGTAAAGCGCTTTGACCAGCTTCTTCGTTAGCTACTTCATTACGGATGTAAGATGCAGCTTGACGACGAGCGTGTAGATCTCCACGTTTACCTAAAGTAATCATTTTTTCAACAGTTGAACGTAATTCTTTTGCACGAGCTTCAGTTGTCTCAATGCGTTCACTGATGATTAAATCAGTTGTTAAATCACGAAGAAGCGCCTTGCGTTGTGCGCTTGTACGACCTAATTTACGGTAAGACATGTGAGGTCCCCTCCTTTGTTAAGTAGTTAAACAGGTAGATATAATCAGTCGTCCTTACGTAGACCCAAACCTAATTCTTCAAGTTTAGCTTTAACTTCTTCTAAAGATTTACGGCCTAAGTTACGAACTTTCATCATATCTTCTTCTGTTTTATTAGCAAGCTCTTGTACAGTATTGATGCCTGCTCGTTTTAAGCAGTTGTAAGAACGAACAGATAAATCCAGTTCCTCGATCGTCATCTCTAGAACTTTTTCTTTCTGATCTTCTTCTTTTTCTACCATGATCTCTGCTTTTTGAGCTTCATCTGTTAAGTTAACGAAGATATTTAAGTGTTCAGTTAGAATCTTTGCACCTAAAGCAACGGCTTTTTCTGGCTCGATGCTACCGTCAGTCCAAACATCCAACGTTAACTTATCGTAATTTGTCATTTGACCAACACGAGTATTCTCTACATAATACGATACGCGAGTAACAGGCGTATAGATTGAATCAATTGGAAGTACACCAATTGGTTGGTCTTCACGCTTGTTAGCATCGGCAGGATTATAACCTCGACCTGTGCGAGCAGTAAGTCTCATACGGAAATGAGCATCTGACTCAAGTGTTGCAATATGAAGATCCGGATTTAGAACTTCGATATCACTGTCTGCTTGAATGTCAGCAGCCGTTACTGTACCAGGACCTTTAACATCGATCTCAAGTGTTTTCTCTTCATCAGAGTAAATCTTTAACGCTAACTTTTTAACGTTTAAAATGATGTTTGTTACATCTTCAACAACTCCAGGAACTGTTGAAAATTCATGTAATACACCTTCAATTTGAATAGATGTTACAGCTGCACCAGGGAGTGAGGATAATAGGATACGACGTAAGGAGTTACCCAAAGTAGTACCATATCCACGCTCAAGTGGTTCGACGACGAATTTACCGTACTTTCTATCATCGCTGATTTCTACCGTTTCGATTTTTGGCTTTTCAATCTCTATCAATATAAACCCTCCTTCAAAACGTCGAAACCTCGGCTAGACGGCTGATTTCTCAAATGCCTAACCGAAATTCCCTATTAGACAGTTCCCGAATGTGCACAACAAATGGAAAACATTTCGTTGCATGAATAAATTCTACACCATCATCATTATAGACAACGAAATAGAATCTATACATATTAATTATACACGACGACGTTTTGGTGGGCGGCATCCGTTGTGAGGTACAGGAGTAACATCTTTAATAGCTGTTACTTCTAAACCTGCAGCTTGAAGAGCACGGATAGCTGCTTCACGACCAGCACCAGGGCCTTTAACTGTAACTTCAAGAGTTTTCATTCCGTTATCCATAGAAACTTTAGCAGCAGTTTCAGCAGCCATTTGCGCAGCAAATGGAGTAGATTTACGAGAACCTCTGAAGCCAAGTGCGCCTGCACTAGACCAAGCAATCGCATTACCGTGAACATCTGTAATTGTTACAATAGTGTTGTTAAACGTTGAGCGAATATGAGCTACACCAGCTTCAATATTCTTTTTCACGCGACGTTTACGTGTATTAGTTTTACGTGCCATCTGTTAATGACCTCCCTTACTAATTATTTCTTCTTGTTCGCTACAGTACGGCGTGGGCCTTTACGTGTACGAGCATTGTTTTTACTGTTTTGACCACGAACTGGTAAACTACGACGGTGGCGGATACCACGGTATGAACCAATCTCAATTAAACGTTTGATGTTTAAAGAAACTTCACGACGAAGATCGCCTTCTACTTTATAGCTATCTAAAATATCACGAATTTTACCTAATTCTTCTTCTGTTAAGTCACGAACGCGAGTATCTTCAGAAACTCCAGCTTCAGCTAGAACTTTTTCAGCAGTTGGACGACCAATACCGAAAATGTATGTTAATGAAATTACTACACGCTTGTCACGAGGAATATCAACACCAGCAATACGTGCCATATGAATAGTGCACCTCCTTATTGATTAACCTTGTTTTTGTTTATGCTTAGGGTTTTCACAAATTACCATTACTTTACCTTTTCTACGGATAACTTTACATTTTTCGCAGATTGGTTTAACTGATGGTCTGACTTTCATGTTTCATACCTCCTTGATAGTACGGAGTGCATAGGTTTTATTTGAAACGGTACGTAATTCTACCGCGAGTTAAATCGTATGGTGACAATTCTACAGTTACTTTATCACCAGGTAAGATTCGAATGAAATGCATGCGAATTTTTCCTGATACGTGAGCAAGTACTGTATGACCATTTTCTAATTCTACCTTGAACATAGCGTTAGGTAAAGTCTCAGCAACTGTACCTTCAACTTCAATTACATCGTCTTTTGCCATTAAAGTGCTCTCCTTTCTTTGAAACAGTAACAAGCTATCATTAAACGACTTAAAAAGAACCTGTTCTGAACATCCGGAGATCGTAATCATTAAATTCAAGATGATTGACGCTAATATACATCTTTACCATTTTAACAGCAATTCAGACGAAAAACGATCATCGTGAATTTAGATAATTACTGTTTACTGTCCAGTGCATCTAGCGAGGAATGGATAGAGATAACATCCTTTAATATTACAATGCTGTCAGAATTTCATATCCCGTCTCAGTAATTGCAATAGTATGTTCGAAGTGCGCACACATTTTACCATCTGCTGTGACAACTGTCCAGTTATCAGGTAATGTTTTTACATATCGCATACCAGCATTCACCATTGGCTCAACTGCCAATACCATGCCTGGACGTAGACGCGGTCCTTTATTCGGTGGACCATAATGAGGTACTTGCGGATCTTCATGTAAGTCTTTGCCGACACCATGGCCAACATATTCTCTTACAATCGAAAAGTTACGTGATTCTGCGTACTGTTGAATAGCATGTGAAATATTCGACAAACGCTCACCCGGCTTAGCTTCTGCTAATCCCTTGTAGAGAGATTGCTCAGTCACATCAAGCAGCTCTTGATTTTCTAATGAAATCTTTCCTACTCCATATGTCCAAGCTGAATCACCGTGATAGCCACCGAATTTAGCTCCGATGTCTAAACTGATGATATCTCCTTCATTAAGCTTGCGTTCACCCGGAATACCATGAACTAATTCTTCATTCACAGAAGCACATACACTGCCGCGAAAACCATTATACCCTTTAAAAGACGGAATTGCATCATGTTGACGAATAAAATTTTCAGCAATTGCATCCAATTCTATAGTCGTAATACCTGGAGCGATATGCTTTTTTAACTCTTGATGAGTTAAAGCCACGATTCGTCCAGCTTCACGCATGACCTCAATTTCCTCTGGTGTCTTGCAAATGATCATTGCTTAACCCCAGCAAGTAATTGACGAACATCCTCAAACACAATGTTAATATCTTGATTACCATTAATATTGCGTAGATAACCTTTTTCTTGATAGAAATCAAGTAGAGGTTGAGATTGTTTAACATTAACTGAAAGTCTAGTTGAAACCGTCTCAGCATTGTCATCTGCACGTTGGTAAAGCTCTCCGCCACATTTGTCACAAACTCCTTCTTTCGCAGGAGGATTGAATACTAAGTGGTAAGTAGCTCCGCAATCTTTACAAATGCGGCGTCCAGTAAGACGCTCCATTAAAATGCTTTGATCTACATCAATATTAATCACATAATCAATTTGCTTGTTTAGTTCTTTTGTAATTGTTTCAAGAGCTTCTGCTTGGGCTACTGTTCTTGGGAAGCCATCAAGTAAAAAGCCGTTTTCACAATCTTGTTTGTTTAAACGCTCGCGCACAATTCCAATTGTTACTTCATCAGGAACAAGGTTACCTTGGTCCATAAATGATTTAGCTTTTAAACCTAGTTGCGTTCCTTCTTTAATTGCAGCTCGGAACATATCTCCTGTTGAGATATGAGGGATATCGTAATGCTCAACGATTTTTTCTGCTTGAGTACCTTTCCCAGCACCAGGAAGGCCCATTAACACTAAATTCATTTCTTGCTTCCCCCTCAGTATCTTATCCGTTTAATGGGAAAGCGGCTTGCTTCCCACTAAACAGCTTTACTTAATAAATCCCTTATAATGACGTTTCACTAATTGACTCTCAAGCTGTTTCATTGTCTCAAGAGCTACACCGACAACAATTAACAAACTAGTACCGCCGATCTGAGCAGATGATGGTAAGTTTGCAATTTTGATGAACAGAACCGGCAACACAGCAATTAACGCAAGGAATATCGAACCGATTAATGTCAGACGATATAACACTTTCGTTAAATAAGCTTGTGTGCTTTTACCAGGACGGATGCCTGGGATGTAGCCACCTTGCTTTTTCAAGTTCTCTGCTACTTGTTCAGGGTTAACTTGAACAAAAGTATAGAAGTAACAAAAAGCAATGATTAACGCTACATACACTATCATACCAATTGGCTTAGTATAGTCAAATGTATTCTGAATCCACGTCGTTACATCATTTGGACCGAAAAATGATGCAATTGTTGGTGGTGTAATAATAAATGAAACTGCAAAGATAACAGGAATAACCCCAGCTGCATTTACTTTTAACGGCAAATGAGTGGATTGACCTCCAACAGGATTACGACCAGCTGAACCCTTTGCATATTGAATAGGAATTTTTCGTAGCGCTTGTTGGAAGTAAATAACCCCAACAATAATAGCTAAAACTGCAATCGCAATTAAAACTACCGTTACGATACGAATGAATAATTGATCCCCAACGTCTTCAAATTGCTGTGCATAAATTTGATTTAATGTTGTCGGAATACCAGCTGCAATCCCAGCAAAGATAATGATAGAAATACCGTTACCTACGCCTTTTGCAGTAATCTGCTCTCCTAACCACATTAAGAAGGCAGTACCTGCCGTTAACACTGTAGCAATTAGAAGATACGTAGAAATTCCTGGATTAGCGATCAATTGTCCGCCCGAAATATTGTTGAATCCTATAGACATACCTAAAGCCTGGATAAATCCAAGCACAATTGTTCCATAACGAGTTACTTGAGCTAATTTACGGCGCCCAACATCTCCCTGCTTTGACCATTCTGTAAACTTAGGTACAACATCCATCTGCAATAATTGGACGATGATGGATGCTGTAATATAAGGCATAATGCCCATAGCAAGAATGGAGAAGTTTTTTAACGCGCCGCCGCCAAATGTATTCAGAACCCCGAATACATTTAACCCATCTTGCAATTTTAGTACATCCGTATTAACACTTGGTACAGGAATAAATGTACCAATTCGGAAGACAATTAACATTAACAAAGTGAAAAAGATTTTTTGTCTTATTTCACGCACGCGCATTAAATTGGAGATTGTTTGAAACATTAGATCACCTCAACTGTACCGCCAGCAGCTTCGATAGCTTCTTTAGCAGTTGAAGAGAATTTAGCAGCTTTAACAGTTAGCTTAGAGTTTAATGTACCGTTTCCTAGTACTTTAACGCCAGCTTTTGCTTTGCTTACTAAACCAGTTTCGATTAATAATTCTGGTGTTACTTCAGTTCCATCTTCAAAACGGTTAAGAGCTTCTAAATTAACGATCGCGTATTCTTTGCGATTGATATTAGTGAACCCACGTTTTGGAAGACGACGGAATAAAGGAGTTTGACCACCTTCGAAGCCAGGTCTTACGCCACCGCCAGAGCGAGCGTTTTGCCCTTTGTGACCTTTACCTGAAGTCTTTCCGTTACCTGAACCAGTACCACGACCTACACGGTTACGTACTTTACGTGAACCTTCAGCTGGTTTCAATTCATGAAGTTTCATTCCGGAGCACCTCCTTAGAGTGACAATTTATACTTATTGCTCTTTTACTGTAACAAGGTGAGCTACTTTGTTAATCATTCCGCGAATTGCAGGATTATCGTCTTGAACGACAGTTTGATTTAACTTACGTAGGCCAAGTGTACGAACAGTTACACGTTGATCTTCTGGACGACCAATTACGCTACGAGTAAGGGTAATTGCTAGTTTGTTTGCCATTCCATATCCCTCCCTTATCCTAACAGTTCTTCTACAGTCTTGCCACGTAGTTTTGCAACATCTTCAGCACGTTTTAGGTTAGCTAAACCGTTAAGAGTTGCACGTACCATGTTGATTGGAGTGTTTGAACCTAAAGATTTAGATAGAATATCACTTACTCCACCCAATTCTAGTACCGCACGAACTGGGCCACCAGCGATAACTCCTGTACCTTCAGAAGCAGGTTTTAAGAAAATTTGACCTGCACCAAATTGTCCAAGGATTTCGTGTGGAATAGTTGTACCAACCATAGGTACAGTAATTAAGTTTTTCTTCGCATCTTCAATTGCTTTACGGATTGCATCTGGTACCTCTTGTGCTTTACCAGTACCGAATCCAACGTGACCGTTTTTGTCACCAACTACAACTAATGCAGCGAAGCGGAAACGACGTCCACCTTTCACAACTTTAGCTACGCGGTTAACGGTAACAACACGTTCTTCAAGCTCTAATTTATTTGGATCAATACGACGCATGATTTTCCCTCCTTTTACAATTAGAATTGTAATCCAGCTTCACGAGCAGCGTCAGCTAATGCTTTAACACGGCCATGATATAAATAACCGCCACGGTCGAATACTACTTCGTTTACACCTTTTTCTACTGCGCGTTTAGCGACTAATTCGCCAACTTTGATAGCAGCTTCAGTGTTACCAGTGCTTTCTAAAGTCAGGTCTTTATCTAACGTTGAAGCACTTGCGATTGTTACTGAATTTAAATCGTCGATAACTTGTGCGTAAATATGTTGATTAGAACGGAACACGTTTAAACGCGGACGAGTTGCAGTTCCAGATAACTTCGCACGAACACGAGCATGTCTTTTTTTACGAACTTTGTTTTTATCAAGCTTCGTGATCATTTCGGGCACTCCTTTCTTTTACCTAACCGGCATTACTTCTTAGCAGTTTTACCTTCTTTACGACGTACATATTCGCCTTCGTAACGAATACCTTTACCTTTGTAAGGCTCTGGTGGACGAACGTCACGAATATTTGCAGCTAATGCACCTACGCGTTCTTTATCAATACCTTTAATAACGATCTTAGTTTGAGAAGGAACTTCGATTTCGATTCCTGTTTCAGGAGTAATCTCAACTGGGTGAGAGTATCCAACGCTCAATACTAATTTGCTACCAGATTTTTGTGCACGGTAACCTACACCGACTAATTCTAAACCACGTTCGAATCCTTTAGTAACACCTTCAACCATGTTACCTAAAAGGCTACGAGTAGTTCCGTGAAGAGCGCGGTGCTCTTTATTGTCACTAGGACGATTAACAACTAATACGTTGTCTTCAACTTTAATTTCGATTTCAGGGTGGAATGTACGAGTTAATTCACCCTTTGGTCCTTTTACAGTTACAGTGTTGCTCTCGTTCGTAACTGTAACACCTGCTGGAAGTTCTAAAGGCTTTTTACCAACACGTGACATAGTTACACCTCCATTCACATTTAAAACTTATTACCAAACGTACGCTAATACTTCTCCACCAGTTTGCTTTTGACGAGCTTCTTTGTCAGTTAAAACACCTTGAGAAGTAGAAACGATTGCGATACCTAAACCGTTAAGTACACGTGGTACTTCGTTAGTTTTTGCATAAACACGTAGACCAGGTTTACTGATACGTTTTAAGCCTGTAATTACACGTTCGTTATTTGAACCGTATTTTAAGAAGATACGGATAATACCTTGTTTGTTGTCTTCGATGTATTCTACATCACGTACGAAACCCTCACGCTTAAGGATTTCTGCAATTTGCTTCTTAATGTTAGAAGCAGGAACTTCAATTTTCTCATGACGAACCATGTTCGCATTGCGGATACGAGTTAGTAAATCTGCAATAGGATCAGTCATTACCATATTAATTTACCTCCTTCCCAAACTTGGGTTTTACCAACTAGCTTTTTTAACACCAGGAATTTGACCTTTATAAGCAAGCTCACGGAAACAAATACGGCAAAGCTTGAATTTACGTAGTACTGAGTGTGGACGTCCACAACGTTCGCAACGTGTATACTCTTGTACTTGGAATTTTTGCTGGCGTTTTTGCTTCGCAATCATTGATTTTTTAGCCACATTTTCGCCTCCTCTGCTTAACGTTGGCAGTTATTACTTCTGGAATGGCATACCGAACTGAGTTAAAAGCTCACGAGCTTCTTCATCAGTGTTTGCTGTTGTAACAATAACGATATCCATACCACGAACTTTAGTTACTTTATCATAATCGATCTCTGGGAAGATCAATTGTTCTTTAACACCTAACGTGTAGTTTCCACGACCATCAAATGCTTTTTTAGATACACCACGGAAATCGCGCACACGTGGAAGTGATACTGATACTAATTTATCGAAGAATTCGTACATACGCTCGCCGCGTAAAGTAACTTTCGCACCGATTGGCATACCTTCACGAAGACGGAAACCAGCGATAGATTTTTTCGCACGAGTTACAACAGGTTTTTGACCAGTGATTTCAGCTAGTTCTTCAACAGCGTTATCTAAAGCTTTTGAGTTAGAAACAGCATCACCGATACCCATGTTGATTACGATCTTGTCGATTTTTGGCACTTGCATTACAGATTCATAATTAAACTTGCTAACTAGAGCAGGAGTAATCTCTTTTGTAAATTTCTCTTTAAGACGGTTCATGTGAACTAAACCTCCCTTCACATTTCATTAATTATTTATCTAAAGTTTCACCAGATTTTTTTGCTACACGTACCTTTTTGCCATCGATAACTTGGTACCCAACACGAGTTGGCTCACCAGATTTAGGATCCAACGGCATTACGTTTGATACGTGGATAGGTGCCTCTTGGCTAACGATTCCACCTTGTGGATTTACTTGAGAAGGTTTAGAGTGTTTTTTCACAACGTTCACACCTTCAACAAGTACACGGTCTTTCTTTGGGAAAGCTGCAAGTACTTCACCTTGCTTACCTTTGTCTTTACCAGAGATAACCACTACTTTGTCGCCCTTTTTAACATGCATCCTATTCGCACCTCCTTAAAAGGCATTTTGTATTTGTTCTATATATCAATTAGATAACTTCTGGAGCTAATGATACGATCTTCATGAAGTTGTTATCACGTAATTCACGAGCAACTGGTCCGAAGATACGAGTACCACGTGGTCCTTTGTCGTCACGGATGATTACGCAAGCATTTTCGTCGAAACGGATGTAAGAACCGTCAGTACGGCGAACACCACTTTTTGTACGTACAACAACAGCTTTAACAACGTCACCTTTTTTAACAACGCCTCCTGGTGTTGCTTGTTTCACCGTACAAACGATAACATCACCAATGTTTGCTGTCTTACGACCTGAACCACCAAGTACTTTAATAGTAAGTACCTCACGTGCACCAGAGTTGTCTGCAACTTTTAAACGAGATTCTTGTTGAATCATGTACGAAACCTCCCTTCGGATGAATCATTCTTATCCGATCTATCTTAACTATTAGATGATAACAGCTTTTTCTACAACTTCTACTAGACGGAAACGTTTAGTAGCTGATAACGGACGAGTTTCCATGATCTTCACGATATCGCCTAGTTGAGCTGTATTGTTTTCATCGTGAGCTTTGAATTTCTTTGAGTATTTTACACGCTTGCCATAAAGCGAATGCTTTTTGTAAGTTTCAACAAGAACAGTAACAGTCTTATCCATTTTGTCAGAAACTACGCGGCCAGTGTAAACTTTACGTTGGTTGCGTTCACTCATTCTGAAAGCCTCCTCTCAGACTTAATTATTTATTAGCAGCAATCTCTCTTTCACGAACTACAGTTTTCATACGAGCGATCGATTTGCGCACTTCGCGAATACGAGTAGTATTCTCTAATTGTCCAGTCGCTAATTGGAAACGAAGGTTAAACAACTCTTCTTTTAAAGCCTTAACTTTTTGTTCAATTTCAGCAGTGGTAAGGTCACGAATTTCATTAGCTTTCATTAGAATCACCACCAATTTCTTCACGTTTTACAAACTTACATTTTACAGGTAGCTTGTGTGCAGCTAAACGTAAAGCTTCACGTGCAACCTCTTCAGATACACCTGAAATTTCAAACATTACTTTTCCAGGTTTAACAACTGCTACCCAACCTTCAGGAGCACCTTTACCAGAACCCATTCGGACTTCTAGAGGCTTAGCAGTATAAGGTTTAGAAGGGAAAATTTTAATCCATACTTTACCGCCACGTTTCATGTAACGAGTCATTGCGATACGAGCAGCTTCGATTTGACGGTTTGTAATCCAAGAAGCTTCAGTAGCTTGTAAACCGAATTCACCGAAATGTACTTCCGTACCACCTTTAGCGCGTCCACGCATTTTTCCGCGATGTTCGCGACGATATTTAACGCGTTTTGGTAATAACATAATTATTTTCCTCCTTCCTCAGTTTTCTTTTTAGTAGGAAGAACCTCTCCACGATAGATCCATACTTTCACACCAAGTTTACCATAAGTAGTATCTGCTTCAGCGTGAGCATAGTCAATATCAGCGCGAAGTGTATGAAGTGGAACTGTACCTTCACTGTAATATTCAGAACGAGCAATATCAGCTCCGCCTAAACGACCAGATACCATTGTTTTGATACCTTGTGCGCCAGCACGCATACTACGTTGGATAGCTTGCTTTTGAGCACGACGGAATGATACACGGTTCTCAAGTTGGCGAGCGATGTTTTCAGCTACTAGTTTAGCATCTAAATCTGCTCGTTTAATTTCAAGGATGTTAATGTGTACACGCTTGCCTGTTAATTGGTTAAGAGCTTTACGAAGTGATTCTACTTCAGTACCACCTTTACCAATTACCATACCAGGTTTTGCAGTGTGGATCGTTACGTTTAAGCGGTTAGCAGCGCGTTCGATTTCAACTTTAGAAACAGCTGCATCGTTTAAACGTTTAGCGATATATTCACGTACTTTTAAGTCTTCATGTAATAAGTCAGCGTAGTCTTTGCCAGCGAACCATCTTGATTCCCAATCACGGATGACACCGACGCGAAGACCGACCGGATTTACCTTTTGACCCATGAATTATCCCTCCTTCTTTTCTGATACCACGATTGTGATGTGGCTTGTGCGCTTGTTAATTTGGCTTGCACGTCCCATAGCGCGTGGACGGAAACGTTTTAAAGTTGGACCTTCGTTAACAAAAGCGTCAGTAATAACTAAATTGTTAGCGTCCATTTCATAATTGTGTTCTGCATTGGCAATAGCAGATTTTAATACTTTCTCAACGACTGGAGAAGCAGCCTTTGGCGTGTGAAGTAGCACTGCTAGCGCTTCACCCACTTGCTTACCTCGAATTAAATCTACAACTAAACGAACTTTACGAGGAGCAATACGTACTGTTCTCGCGACAGCTTTAGCTTGCATTTAAAAGCCTCCTCTCATATTAGCGTCTTGTTTTCTTATCATCACTTGCGTGACCTTTGTAAGTACGAGATGGTGCGAATTCACCAAGTTTGTGACCTACCATGTCTTCAGTAACATAAACTGGTACATGTTTACGACCGTCATATACAGCAATTGTATGACCAATGAACTGAGGGAAGATAGTTGAACGACGAGACCAAGTTTTTACTACTTGCTTGCTGTCAGTTTCGTTTAACTTCTCAATTTTGTTGATTAAATGGTCATCTACAAAAGGTCCTTTCTTTAAGCTGCGACCCATAAATGAACCTCCCTTCGTGATTGTCCTACGGTTCGTTTGAACCGTAGCTCAATCCCGTTATTTTTTACGACGACGAACGATAAATTTATCGGATTTGTTTTTCTTCTTACGAGTTTTGTAACCAAGTGTTGGTTTACCCCATGGACTCATTGGAGACTTACGTCCGATTGGAGAACGTCCTTCACCACCACCGTGTGGGTGATCGTTAGGGTTCATTACAGAACCACGTACAGTTGGACGGATACCTAACCAACGAGAACGACCGGCTTTACCGATGTTGATTAACTCGTGTTGTTCGTTACCAACTTGACCTACAGTTGCACGACAAGTTGCAAGGATCATGCGTACTTCACCAGAAGTTAAACGTACTAATACGTATTTACCTTCTTTACCAAGTACTTGAGCAGATGTACCTGCAGAACGAACTAATTGTCCACCTTTACCAGGTTTCAATTCGATGTTGTGTACTACTGTACCAACAGGAATGTTAGCTAAAGGAAGCGCGTTACCTACTTTAATGTCAGCTTCAGGACCTGACATAACTTCTAAACCTACTTTTAGGTTTTTAGGAGCAAGGATGTAACGTTTTTCACCATCAGCATAATGAATTAATGCGATGTTAGCTGAACGGTTTGGATCATATTCGATTGTAGCAACGCGTCCAGGTATTCCATCTTTATCGCGTTTAAAATCGATGATACGGTATTGACGCTTGTGCCCACCACCTTGGTGACGAACAGTCAATTTACCTTGGTTGTTACGACCACCTTTTCTCTTGACAGGTGCAAGTAACGATTTTTCTGGTTTGTCAGTAGTAATTTCAGCGAAATCAGAAACTGACATACCACGACGACCATTTGAGGTTGGTTTATACTTTTTAATCGCCATCTCAATTTCCCTCCTTCTCTAGTAATCTTAAGCTTCGAAGAATTCGATTTCGTTGCTCTCTTGAGTTAGTGTTACTACCGCTTTACGACGACGGTTAGTAAGACCACTGTAGCGACCTACACGCTTGAATTTACCTTTGTAGTTCATGATGTTTACTTTTTCAACTTTTACGTCAAAGATTTTTTCGATAGCATCTTTAACCTCAGTTTTATTAGCTCTTACATCAACATCAAACGTATATTTTTTCTCAGCCATTAAGTCTGTTGAACGTTCTGTAATTACGGGGCGCTTAATAATATCACGAGGATCTTTCATTATGCAAGCACCTCCTCTACTTTTTCAACTGCGTCTTTAGTGATTACAAGCTTATCATGGTTCATAACGTCTAATACGCTTAAACCATTAGCTGCAACAACTGTTACACCAGGAATATTACGTGCTGAAAGTGCAACATTTTCGTTAAGATCCGCAGTTACTACTAATGCTTTGCGTTCTACTGTTAGGTTTTTAAGAACTGCTACCATTTCTTTTGTTTTTGGAGCGTCAAAAGAAAGAGCTTCAAGAACAACGATGCTGTTATCTTGAGCTTTAGTTGATAATGCAGACTTAATTGCTAAACGACGAACTTTTTTAGGTAATTTGTAGCTATAGCTTCTTGGAACTGGACCAAATACTACGCCACCACCACGCCATTGTGGAGAACGGATAGATCCTTGACGAGCACGACCAGTACCTTTTTGACGCCATGGCTTACGGCCACCGCCTCTTACTTCAGAACGATTTTTAACTTTAGAAGTACCTTGACGTTGAGATGCGCGTTGCATTACGATCGCGTCGAAAAGTACTTTGTTGTTTGGTTCGATACCGAAAACGGCATCTTGAAGTTCGATTTCTCCAACGTTTTCACCGTTTTGGTTAAACAATGCTACTTTTGGCATTGGTTATTCCTCCTTTCTCGAAGAATTATTATTTAGATTTAACTGCAGATTTAACAGTAACTAGAGATTTTCTAGCTCCTGGCACGTTACCTTTTACTAATAAAAGATTGCGTTCTGCGTCAACTTTAACGATTGATAAGTTTTGCACAGTGATGCGCTCTCCACCCATGCGTCCTGGTAATAATTTACCTTTGAATACGCGGTTTGGAGCTACAGGACCCATTGAACCTGGGCGACGGTGGTAGCGAGAACCATGAGACATAGGTCCGCGAGATTGTCCGTGGCGTTTAATAGCACCTTGGAAACCTTTACCTTTTGAGATTCCTGTTACATCAATTACATCGCCTTCTGCGAAAATATCAACCTTGACTTCTTGACCAACTTCATATGCTGAAGCGTCCACACCGCGTAACTCACGGATGAAGCGCTTAGGAGCAGTATTAGCTTTAGTAGCATGTCCTTTTGCAGGTTTGTTAGATAGTTTTTCACGGATATCTTCGAAACCTAATTGGATTGCTTCGTAACCGTCTGTCTCAGCGTTTTTAACTTGAAGAACTACGTTAGCAGAAGCTTCAATTACTGTTACTGGGATCAAGTCACCATTTTCAGCAAATACTTGAGTCATACCGATCTTTCTTCCTAAGATTCCTTTGGCCATTAGTCACACCTCCTAAGTATCTTTTCATTCTTTATTTTAAATTAAAGTTTAATTTCGATATCTACACCAGATGGTAAGTCTAAACGCATTAATGAATCAACAGTTTGTGGTGTTGGATTCACGATATCAATTAAGCGTTTATGCGTGCGCATTTCGAACTGCTCACGAGAATCTTTATATTTGTGTACTGCACGTAGAATTGTATAAATTGATTTTTCAGTCGGTAATGGAATCGGACCAGATACAGCCGCACCAGAACGTTTTGCAGTTTCTACGATTTTCTCAGCAGATTGATCAAGAATTCTGTGATCATATGCTTTTAAACGAATGCGAATTTTTTCTTTTGCCATTATTTTCCCTCCTTTTTCGCCTATTTTACAATAGACATTCTCCGCGGAAATTTCCCCACACTCGCCATGGCAAAGCGGCCGGGTGTGTCGGCAACCTTCCGCATCATCGCAGTCAAAGACCAACATTTTTATTATACTAAAAATGGGTTCATATTGCAACAATAAAGTTAAAAAACTTTTTTATGTGTCGCACACTTTTTTCATTATATATAAAAGGAGATCATTTTGCAAGTGTAATAGTAAAAACTATCTTTACCTTTTATCACCAAATAAAAAAGGAGTAGGTTACCCTACTCCCTTTACTGAAACGAGAAATTACTCGCTGATTTTAGCTACAACGCCAGCGCCTACTGTACGTCCACCTTCACGGATTGAGAATTTAGTACCTTCTTCAATCGCGATTGGAGCGATAAGTTCAACAGTCATTTCGATGTTGTCGCCAGGCATTACCATTTCTACGCCTTCAGGTAAGTTACAAATACCAGTTACATCAGTTGTACGGAAGTAGAACTGTGGACGGTAGTTTGTGAAGAATGGAGTGTGACGTCCACCTTCGTCTTTAGAAAGAACGTATACTTCAGCAGTAAATTTAGTGTGTGGAGTGATTGAGCCTGGTTTAGCTAATACTTGTCCACGTTGGATTTCTTCACGTGCTACACCACGAAGTAAAGCACCGATGTTGTCGCCAGCTTCAGCATAGTCAAGAAGCTTACGGAACATTTCTACACCTGTTACAGTAGTAGATTTTGGCTCTTCAGTTAAACCGATGATGTCGATAACGTCACCAACTTTAACTTGTCCACGCTCTACACGACCTGTAGCAACTGTACCACGACCAGTGATTGAGAATACGTCCTCAACTGGCATCATGAATGGTTTTTCAGTGTCACGTTCTGGAGTTGGGATGTACTCATCAACAGCGTCCATAAGCTCGATGATTTTAGCTTCCCAATCAGCTTCGCCTTCAAGAGCTTTAAGAGCAGAACCTTTGATTACTGGTACATCGTCACCAGGGAAGTCGTATTCAGAAAGAAGGTCACGTACTTCCATTTCTACTAATTCAAGTAGCTCTTCGTCGTCTACCATGTCACATTTGTTTAAGAATACAACTAGGTAAGGTACACCTACTTGACGAGAAAGAAGGATGTGCTCACGAGTTTGTGGCATTGGACCATCAGCAGCAGATACTACTAAGATACCGCCATCCATTTGAGCAGCACCAGTGATCATGTTTTTAACATAGTCAGCATGTCCTGGGCAGTCAACGTGTGCATAGTGACGAGTGTCAGTTTCGTACTCAACGTGTGCAGTTGAGATTGTGATTCCACGCTCGCGCTCTTCTGGAGCAGCGTCGATCATGTCGTAAGCCATTGCTGCACCTTTACCACTTTTCTTAGCAAGAACAGTAGTGATAGCAGCTGTTAAAGTTGTTTTACCATGGTCAACGTGACCAATTGTACCGATATTGGCATGTGTTTTTGAACGGTCGAATTTTTCCTTAGCCATTCGAAAATCCTCCTTAAAATTCATGTAGTTTATGTTTTATGAGGCCGTGAAAGGGAATGAGCTCCACTTTCACAGCGTACATAAGTAGTTATACTTCAATAAAGAGTGAAAATCAATTATTCACCTTTATTTTTTTTAATAATTTCTTCTGAAATTGATTTAGGAACTTCTTCGTAGTGATCGAAGTGCATAGAATATGTTCCGCGACCTTGAGTGTTTGAACGTAATGCAGTTGCATAACCAAACATTTCAGAAAGTGGAACGAATGCACGTACAACTTGAGCGTTACCGCGTGCTTCCATACCTTCTACACGTCCACGACGAGACGTAACGTCACCCATGATATCTCCTAAGTATTCGTCAGGGATAACAACTTCAACCTTCATCATTGGTTCAAGGATAGCTGGGTTACATTTTGATACTGCGTTTTTAAGAGCCATAGAAGCGGCAATTTTAAACGCCATCTCACTTGAGTCAACGTCATGGTAAGATCCATCAACTAAAGCAGCTTTGATATCGATTAATGGATAACCAGCAAGAACACCGTTTTGTAATGCATCTTCAAGACCAGCTTGAACTGCAGGGATGTATTCACGTGGAACTACACCACCAACGATTTTGTTCTCAAATTCAAAGCCTTTTCCTTCTTCGTTAGGTTCGAACTCAATCCAAACGTGACCGAATTGTCCACGACCACCAGATTGACGAGCGAATTTACCTTCAACTTTCGCACCAGCGCGGAAAGTTTCACGGTAAGCTACTTGAGGAGCACCAACGTTTGCTTCTACTTTGAATTCGCGACGCATACGGTCAACGATGATATCAAGGTGAAGCTCACCCATACCAGAGATGATGATTTGACCAGTCTCTGTATTAGTTTCCGCACGGAAAGTTGGATCTTCTTCTTGTAACTTTTGAAGAGCTGTAGTCATTTTATCTTGGTCAGCTTTTGATTTTGGCTCAACAGATAAAGAGATAACTGGCTCTGGGAATTCCATAGACTCAAGAATTACAAGACTCTTTTCGTCACATAGAGTATCACCAGTAGAAGTATCTTTTAATCCTACAGCTGCCGCGATATCTCCAGCGTATACTTCAGAAATCTCTTCACGAGAGTTAGCATGCATTTGTAGGATACGACCTACACGCTCACGCTTACCTTTTGTAGAGTTTTTGATGTATGAACCAGAGCTTAGTACACCAGAGTACACACGGAAGAATGTTAATTTACCAACATAAGGGTCCGTCATAACTTTGAACGCTAATGCTGAGAAAGGAGCGTTGTCGCTAGACTCACGCGTAACTTCTTCTTCTGTGTCAGGTACGATACCTTGGATTGCTGGTACATCAACTGGAGATGGTAGGTAATCAATTACCGCATCTAGCATTAATTGTACACCTTTGTTTTTGAATGCTGAACCACAGATAACTGGGTAGAATTCAACGTCACAAGTACCTTTACGGATACCAGCTTTTAGTTCTTCAACTGTAAGCTCGCCTTCGTCTAAGTACTTCATCATTAATTCTTCGTCAAGTTCTGCAACAGCTTCTACTAGGCTTGCACGGTATTCTTCAGCTTGCTCTTTGTATTCCTCAGGAATTTCACGAGATTCTGAACGAGTACCTAAGTCATCTTCGTAGAAGTATGCTTTCATTTCCACAAGGTCAATGATTGCTTCGAAGTCATCTTCAGCACCGATTGGCAACTGAATTGGGTGAGCATTTGCACCTAAACGATCGTGGATCGTTTTTACAGAGTACAAGAAGTCAGCACCAATTTTGTCCATTTTGTTAACGAATACGACACGGGGAACACCGTACGTAGTCGCTTGACGCCATACTGTTTCTGTTTGAGGCTCAACACCAGATTGAGCATCAAGAACTGCCACAGCGCCATCAAGTACACGTAATGAACGCTCAACTTCAACAGTGAAGTCTACGTGTCCAGGAGTATCGATGATGTTAACGCGGTGACCTTTCCAAGAAGCAGTTGTCGCAGCAGACGTGATAGTGATACCACGTTCTTGCTCTTGCTCCATCCAGTCCATTTGTGAAGCTCCTTCATGAGTTTCACCAATTTTATGGATACGGCCAGTATAATAAAGAACACGCTCAGTTGTTGTTGTTTTACCAGCATCAATGTGAGCCATGATCCCAATATTACGAGTGTTTTCTAAGGAGAACTCTCTTGCCATCTTAGGTATTTCTCCTTCCATATTATAATTTGTTTTTTAAAAAGTTTCGTTAAAAGATTACCAACGGTAATGAGCAAATGCTTTATTAGCTTCTGCCATTTTGTGAGTATCTTCACGTTTCTTAACTGCAGCACCAGTGTTGTTAGCTGCATCAAGGATTTCGTTAGCTAAACGCTCTTCCATCGTTTTTTCTCCACGAAGACGAGCATAGTTTACTAACCAACGAAGACCTAAAGTAGTACGACGCTCTGGACGTACTTCTACAGGAACTTGGTAGTTAGAACCCCCTACACGGCGTGCTCTAACTTCTAGTACAGGCATGATGTTTTTAAGAGCTTGGTCGAATACTTCCATAGCTTCTTTACCACTGCGCTCTTGTACTAAATCGAATGCTCTATAAAGAATAGCTTGTGACTTACCGCGCTTTCCATCAAGCATCATTTTGTTGATTAAGCGAGATACAAGCTTAGAATTGTAAATCGGATCTGGTAATACGTCTCTTTTTGCAACAGGTCCCTTACGTGGCATTCTACTTCCTCCTTTCACTTTTAAAAGTTTATCTATTAATTGTTAAGCTATTATTTTTTAGCTGCTTTTGGTCGCTTAGTACCATATTTAGAACGACCTTGCATACGGCCATCCACACCAGCAGTATCAAGTGCACCACGTACGATATGGTAACGTACCCCTGGTAAATCTTTTACACGTCCACCGCGGATAAGTACCACGCTGTGTTCTTGTAAGTTGTGACCAATACCTGGGATATAAGCTGTTACCTCGATACCGTTTGTTAAACGTACACGAGCATATTTACGAAGAGCCGAGTTCGGTTTCTTCGGTGTCATAGTACCCACACGTGTACATACACCACGTTTTTGTGGAGAAGATTGGTTAGTTTGAGCTTTTTTGAAGCTGTTGTAACCTCTGTTTAAAGCAGGTGAGTCAGATTTTTTACCTTTACTCACACGACCATTACGGATTAATTGGTTAATAGTAGGCATTTAAATTTTCCTCCTTTCGCCTTTTGTAAGACCACACATCCAGGTGGTTCATTTTTTAGCAAAAAACAAAGTCTTTGAAACTAAAAGTTCAAAAACGTGTTAACTAATAATTGCAACAGTTGCAGCGTTAACTTCTATCCTACAAGCTTGACCAAGCTTTCGCATAGAAGGGACATACGTATACGGAACGTTTTCTTGCTGTGCTGTTTTTGCCACAATGGATGTGACATAAAAATCAGCGTCTTCAGCAATGATGACTTCCTTTACTGTACCTTTTTTTAATGCTTTCACCGTCTGCTTTGTTCCTACAATAATATGATCAGCCTGTAATACTTTTTCATAAGACATTATCATATCCTCCAAAGTAACAGGTAGTTTATAGGAGCACCTTTGATATAGTATCATTCCCTAGAATGGATGTCAACTAACGTTTTGTAGTTTTTTAAAAAAACATCCATTCTAGAGTAATGATTTTATAATTAGTCGATTGTTACCGTTTCTTCAGCTTGGTTTTTGATCGGTTCAGCATTACGATATCTCGTCATACCTGTACCAGCCGGAACTAGCTTACCAATGATAACATTCTCTTTAAGTCCAAGCAACTCATCACGTTTTCCTTTGATTGCAGCATCCGTAAGAACACGCGTTGTTTCTTGGAATGATGCAGCAGATAAGAAGGAATCAGTTTCAAGAGATGCTTTTGTAATACCAAGTAATACAGGACGGCCTGTCGCTGGACGATTGCCTTCAAGTAATACTTTTTCATTTGCATCAGTGAATTGGTGAATATCAAGTAATGAACCTGGTAATACATCTGTATCTCCTGAATCCATTACGCGCACTTTACGAAGCATTTGGCGAACCATTACCTCTACGTGTTTATCTCCAATTTCTACCCCTTGCATACGGTATACTTTTTGCACCTCACGAAGCAAGTACTCTTGTACCGCCGTGATGTCTTTTACTTTTAGTAATTCTTTAGGATCAATTGAACCTTCTGTTAATTCTTGACCACGTGCAATGCGCTGTCCTTCAATAACTTTCAGACGTGCACTGTACGGAGCTGTGTAAGAACGAGTTTCAATCTCTCCTTGAACAGTAATTTCATGTTGACGATCGCGTCCTTCAGAAATGCCGGCAATTGTACCTTCAATTTCAGAAATAACGGCTTGACCTTTAGGGTTACGCGCTTCGAAGATCTCTTGGATACGCGGTAAACCTTGAGTGATATCGTCTCCAGCAACCCCACCTGTATGGAATGTACGCATCGTTAACTGTGTACCTGGCTCACCGATAGATTGAGCAGCGATGATACCAACTGCTTCACCCACTTCAACTTCTGAACCAGTTGCAAGGTTACGACCGTAACATTTTTTACATACACCGTGGCGAGTGTTACAAGTGAATGCAGAACGAATCCATACTTCTTCAACACCAGCATCCACAATTGTTTCAGCTAGGTCTTCTGTAATTAGTTCGTTTTCTTTCACTAACACTTCGTTTGTTCCTGGGTGAAGTAGTGTTTTTCTTGCATAACGTCCAATTAGACGCTCATCAAGTTTCTCAATTTCTTCTGTTCCTTCTTTGATTGCAACAGCCAGAATACCGCGGTCTGTACCACAGTCGTCATCACGTACGATAACGTCTTGTGCCACGTCAACCAGACGACGAGTAAGGTAACCTGAGTCAGCTGTTTTAAGAGCCGTATCGGCAAGACCTTTACGTGCACCATGGGTAGAGATAAAGTACTCTAATACTGTTAAACCTTCACGGAAACTAGATTTGATTGGTAACTCAATGATACGACCAGACGGGTTGGCCATTAGTCCACGCATACCTGCAAGCTGAGTGAAGTTAGATGCGTTACCACGGGCACCAGAGTCACTCATCATGAAGATTGGGTTGCGTTTGTCTAATGACGCCATTAATTTACCTTGGATAACGTCTTTCGCGCTACTCCATACAGAGATAACACGCTCATAACGCTCATCTTCAGTAATTAAACCACGACGGAATTGTTTTAGTACGTTATCTACTTTAGCTTGCGCTTCTGTTAAGATAACTTCTTTTTCTCCTAAAACCACGATATCAGCTACACCAACTGTAATACCAGCTTTAGTAGAATATTTGAAACCTAGGTCTTTCATACGGTCAAGCATTTTAGAAGTCTCAGTAATTTTGAAACGTTTAAATACTTCAGCGATAATATTACCTAAGATTTTTTTCTTAAACGGTGCGATAGCCGGTTGATTCTTGATGAATTCCTTCACATCTGCACCTTTTTCAACAAAGTACTTCTCAGGAGTTTTCACTTCTAAGTTTTCTCTTGTTGGTTCGTTAATGTATGGGAACGATTTTGGTAAAATTTCGTTGAAAACTAATTTACCAACCGTTGTAACAAGCAACTGTTGATTTTGTGCTTCTGTAAACGTTTCGTTGTTTAAAGAACCTGCATACACACCTACACGTGTATGAAGATGCACATAACCGTTTTGGTACGCTAATAGTGCTTCGTTCGTATCCTTGAACACCATACCTTCTCCAACTGCCTCTTCACGCTCAAGCGTTAAGTAGTAGTTACCTAATACCATATCCTGTGAAGGTGTAACAACTGGTTTACCATCTTTAGGGTTCAAGATATTTTGAGCAGCAAGCATTAAGATACGTGCTTCTGCTTGTGCTTCTGCAGATAATGGAACGTGAACCGCCATTTGGTCACCGTCAAAGTCAGCGTTATATGCTGTACATACAAGCGGGTGAAGACGGATAGCGCGACCTTCTACAAGCGTAGGTTCAAATGCTTGAATACCTAGTCTGTGTAGCGTTGGTGCACGGTTTAAAAGAACTGGATGCTCTTTAATAACCGATTCTAATACGTCCCATACTTCAGGTTGCACACGTTCAATTTTACGTTTTGCACTCTTGATGTTATGAGCTAAACCGCGTTCAACAAGCTCTTTCATTACAAAAGGTTTGAAAAGCTCTAACGCCATTTCTTTTGGAAGACCACATTGATACATCTTTAAGTTCGGACCTACAACGATTACCGAACGGCCAGAGTAGTCAACACGTTTACCTAATAAGTTTTGACGGAAGCGACCTTGCTTACCTTTTAACATGTGAGAAAGAGATTTTAATGGACGGTTACCTGGTCCTGTTACCGGACGTCCGCGACGACCATTATCGATTAATGCATCTACAGCTTCTTGAAGCATACGCTTTTCGTTTTGAACGATAATGCTAGGAGCTCCAAGGTCTAATAGACGCTTTAAGCGGTTGTTACGGTTAATTACACGGCGATATAAATCATTTAGATCAGACGTAGCAAAGCGTCCACCATCTAATTGAACCATTGGACGAAGTTCTGGCGGAATAACCGGTAGAACGTCTAAAATCATCCAAGAAGGTTCGTTACCAGAATGACGGAAAGCCTCTAGTACTTCTAAACGTTTAATAGCACGTGTACGACGTTGACCTTGAGCAGTTTTCAATTCTTCTTTCAAAGCATCTACTTCTTTATCAAGATCGATGTCATGCAATAATTTTTTAACAGCTTCAGCACCCATTGCTGCATGGAAAGTTTGTCCGTACTTCTCACGATACGCACGGTATTCTTTCTCTGATAAAAGCTGTTTCTTTTCAAGTGGTGTATCACCAGCATCTGTTACTACATAAGAAGCAAAATAAATGATTTCCTCTAGCGCACGAGGGGACATGTCTAAGACAAGTCCCATGCGGCTAGGAATACCTTTAAAGTACCAAATATGAGAAACAGGTGCAGCTAGTTCGATGTGACCCATGCGTTCACGACGAACTTTTGCGCGCGTAACTTCTACGCCACAACGATCACATACAACACCTTTATAACGAACGCGCTTATATTTTCCGCAGTGACATTCCCAGTCCTTTTGTGGACCAAAAATACGCTCACAGAATAAGCCGTCTTTTTCAGGTTTTAACGTACGATAGTTGATCGTTTCAGGTTTTTTTACCTCACCGTACGACCAAGAACGAATTTTATCTGGCGAAGCTAGACCGATTTTCATATACTCAAAGTTATTTACATCTAGCAAGGAGCCTACCTCCCTTTTAATCTACAGGTTTTTTCCCTTAACGTTTATATGAAAGTAATTCCTTACTCTTTTGTGACAGGATCTTTTTGTCCTTCAGAAAGGCTTTCTTCGTTATCTGCAATAATTGATTCTGTTGGTTGCTCATGGTCCTCTTCTGAGTCCATGATATCAATTTCTTGCTCGTCAGCAGAAAGCATCTTCACATCCATACCTAAACTTTGTAGTTCTTTAATTAATACTTTGAACGATTCAGGTATGCCAGGTTCTGGAATGTTTTCACCTTTAACAATTGCTTCGTATGTTTTCACACGACCTACTACATCATCTGATTTCACTGTTAAGATCTCTTGTAATGTGTAAGCAGCACCGTATGCTTCAAGTGCCCATACCTCCATCTCACCAAAACGCTGTCCACCGAACTGCGCTTTACCACCAAGTGGTTGTTGTGTAACAAGTGAGTATGGTCCAGTAGAACGAGCGTGAAGTTTATCGTCTACCATGTGAGCAAGTTTGATCATGTACATGATTCCTACTGATACACGGTTATCGAATGGTTCACCTGTTCGACCATCATATAGAACTGTTTTAGCATCGCGAGACATGCCAGCTTCTTCGATTGTTGCCCAAACATCTTCCTCACGCGCACCATCAAATACTGGAGACGCAACGTGAATGCCAAGCTTACGAGCAGCCATACCTAAATGAAGCTCTAGCACCTGACCGATGTTCATACGAGATGGTACCCCTAATGGGTTTAACATGATGTCAATTGGCGTACCGTCTGGTAGATAAGGCATATCTTCTTCAGGTAAAATACGTGAAATTACACCTTTGTTACCGTGACGACCGGCCATTTTGTCACCTTCAGAAATTTTACGCTTCTGAACAATGTATACACGGACTAATTGGTTTACACCTGGTGGTAATTCGTCGCCATCTTCACGGTTGAAGACTTTAACATCAAGAATGATTCCACCGCCGCCGTGTGGTACACGAAGAGAAGTATCACGAACTTCACGCGCTTTTTCACCGAAAATAGCGTGTAGAAGACGTTCTTCAGCTGTTAGTTCTGTTACACCTTTTGGCGTTACTTTACCAACTAAAAGATCTCCGTCTTTTACTTCTGCACCAATGCGGATGATTCCACGCTCATCTAAGTTGCGAAGCGCATCTTCACCTACGTTTGGAATGTCACGCGTAATTTCTTCAGGTCCAAGTTTCGTATCACGAGATTCAGATTCATATTCTTCAATATGAACAGACGTATATACATCGTCTTTCACAAGGCGTTCACTCATGATGATGGCATCCTCATAGTTGTAACCATCCCATGTCATGAAACCAACCATTACGTTTCGTCCTAAAGCAAGCTCACCTTTTTCCATTGAAGGACCGTCGGCTAAGATCTCGCCTTTTACTACTTCGTCGCCAACTGAAACAATTGGACGCTGGTTGTAACAAGTACCTTGGTTAGAACGAACAAATTTTAATAGTTTGTATTGATCTAAGTTACCTTTAACTTTTTGTCCGTCTACTTCTTCATAGCGGCGAACAAAAATTTGTTTTGCTTCTACGCGCTCTACAACGCCAGGATATTTACAAATCACGGCTGCACCAGAGTCTTTACCAGATACGTACTCCATACCTGTACCTACGATTGGTGCTTCAGGATTTAATAAAGGTACTGCTTGACGTTGCATGTTCGCACCCATTAATGCACGGTTAGAGTCATCGTTCTCTAAGAATGGGATACATGCTGTAGCGGCAGATACAACTTGTTTTGGTGATACATCCATATAGTCTAAACGATCGCGACGGATAACCGTGTTTTCTCCACGGAAACGTGCGACGACATTTTCATCTAAGAATGAACCATCATCGCCTAGACGAGCGTTCGCTTGGGCTACAACATAGTTATCTTCTTCATCAGCTGTTAAGTAGTCAATTCGCTCTGTCACTTTACCTGTTTCAGGATCGATACGACGGTAAGGTGTTTCGATGAAACCGAATTTGTTTACTTTTGCATAAGAAGATAGTGAGTTGATTAACCCGATATTCGGACCCTCTGGCGTTTCAATCGGACACATACGGCCATAGTGAGAATAGTGAACGTCACGCACTTCGAAACCAGCGCGCTCACGCGTTAAACCACCAGGTCCTAGAGCTGAAAGACGACGTTTGTGCGTCAATTCGCCTAATGGATTCGTTTGATCCATGAACTGTGATAACTGAGAACTTCCAAAGAACTCTTTAATCGCCGCAATAACTGGGCGAATATTAATTAATTGTTGAGGTGTGATTGTATTCGTGTCTTGAATTGACATTCTTTCACGAACAACACGTTCCATACGAGATAAACCGATACGGAATTGGTTTTGTAACAATTCACCTACAGAACGCAGACGACGGTTACCCAAGTGGTCGATATCATCTGTGTCTCCTACTTGATGAAGCAAGTTAAAGAAATAACTGATTGATGCTAAAATATCAGCAGGTGTGATATTTTTAACTTCTTCTGTTACATACGCGTTACCTGATACAGTGATGACTTTTTCACCTTCTGGATCATTTGGCGCATAAATCTTAATAGATTGTAATGTAACATCGTCTTCTACTACTCCACCAACCGGGCTGTAAGTTTTGAAGTTTACTCCACCTTCAAGCATCGGAATCAAGCGATCTAGCAGACGACGGTCAATCATTGCGCCTTTTTCTGCAATAATTTCACCTGTTTCAGGATCAACTAATGTTTCAGCTAGCTTTTGATTAAATAAGCGATGTTTGATATGAAGCTTTTTATTAATTTTATAGCGACCTACGTTCGCTAAGTCATATCGTTTTGGATCAAAGAAGCGAGATACTAATAGAGACTTCGCATTCTCAACTGTCGGTGGTTCACCCGGACGTAAACGCTCATAGATTTCTAATAGCGCTTTTTCCGTTGTTTCCGTATTATCTTTTTCAAGCGTATTACGGATGTATTCATTATCACCGATTAAATCGATAATCTCTTGGTCAGAACCGAAACCTAGCGCGCGTAACAGCACTGTTACTGGCAGTTTACGAGTACGATCAATACGCACGTATACTACATCTTTTGCATCAGTTTCATATTCTAGCCATGCACCACGGTTAGGGATAACAGTTGCTGTATATCCTTTTTTACCGTTTTTATCAAGCTTTCCACTATAGTAAACACTTGGTGAACGAACCAACTGTGATACGATAACACGCTCAGCACCATTAATTACAAAGGTACCTGTTTCGGTCATCAATGGGAAATCTCCCATGAACACATCTTGGTCTTTTACTTCACCTGTTTCTTTATTAATTAACCGCACCTTAACACGAAGAGGTGCTGCATAAGTTACATCACGTTCTTTAGACTCTCCTACTGAATACTTTGGCTCACCTAAGCTGTAATCAATAAATTCTAGTGATAAGTTACCTGTAAAATCATCAATTGGAGAAATATCTTGGAACATTTCTCGTAAACCTTCATCTAAAAACCATTGGTATGAAGCCGTTTGAATCTCGATTAAGTTCGGTAACTCTAAAACTTCACTAATACGAGCATAACTTCTGCGTTGGCGGTGGCGTCCATACTGAACTAGTTGACCTGTCAACTGATTCACCCCTCAAATCAAGCGTTATTATTCAAAATATATAATAAACCATATGTTTATTATTGAACAAAAGAAAAATGGTCTCTTTAAATAGAAAACCACAATTTCATAAAAACGTACTATTGATTTTATTAGTTTTTCCCATATAATTCAAAATTATACCTTTTATTTTATGTATAACCCGAGCTTATATGGAATATTTATATATTGGCATTTTATAATGCTAACATACTAAAAAATATTAGTCAACATTTTTTAGCACATATGATATAATACCCTTTTTTCTTGTCTACTACTTCTACTTCATTAAATAGAGATTCTAATTTCGCAAGAGCAGATGGCGCTCCTTGCTTTTTCTGAATCACAATCCAAAGTTCTCCTTGGTCAGCAAGGTGATCTAATGATTTTTCTAGAATTTCATGAACAACTTTTTTACCCGCACGGATCGGCGGATTACTAAGAATAGCTGCAAAATTCGTTTCCTTCACATTTTCATAGCAAGAGCTTTGATAGATCGAAACATTTGATACTGAATTAACTTCAGCATTTTTTTGAGCTAGTGCTAATGCACGTTCATTAACATCGACCATATGAACGTTTCTTTGGCTGTCCTCTTTTGCAAGCGCCAACCCAATTGGGCCATATCCGCATCCAACATCCAGAAGCGGGCCGGGACTCTCGGGCATTTGAAACGTTTCAATTAACAGGCGCGATCCAAAATCGATCTCTTTTTTTGAAAAAACACCGTGGTCACTCGTAAATGAAAAAGAGGTTCCTCTCAATTCAAATGAAAAGCGCTCTTCATTACTTGCAGACGATGGTGTATTAGAAAAATAATGTTCTGTCAAAATAGAACCTCCTAATCAATATGTTCTTCTTTACTATAAATGAAAAGGATGACAGAAGCAAAAAAGCTCGCTTGTACAAGCGAGCTTTTTTATATCAGTTGTTAAGCAATAATTACTTAACTTCTACAGAAGCGCCAACTTCTTCAAGTTTAGCTTTTGCTTCTTCAGCTTCTTCTTTAGAAATACCTTCTTTAAGAGCTTTTGGAGCGTTATCAACGATTTCTTTAGCTTCTTTTAAGCCAAGACCAGTGATTTCACGTACTACTTTGATAACTTTGATTTTTTGTCCGCCAGCACTTTCAAGTACTAGGTCAAATTCAGTTTTCTCAGCAGCAGCTTCACCAGCAGCACCGCCAGCTACAGCTACAGGAGCAGCAGCAGTTACGCCAAATTCTTCTTCGATTGCTTTTACTAAATCGTTAAGTTCTAAAACAGTCATATTTTTAACTGCTTCAATGATTTGTTCTTGAGTCATTGTTAATTTCCTCCTTGTGATTGTGTTATATATAACAGACTAGATTATGCACCTTGTTCTTCTTTTTGATCTGCCACAGCTTTTGTAGCAAGAGCAAGGTTGCGAATTGGAGCTTGAAGCACGCTAAGCAACATAGAAAGTAAGCCTTCGCGAGATGGTAGTTCTGCAAGTGCTTTAATTTCTTCAACAGATGCAACATTACCTTCAATTACACCAGCTTTGATTTCTAACGCTTCGTGTTCTTTAGCGAAGTTGTTTAGAATTTTAGCTGGAGCAACAACATCTTCTCCACCAAATGCGATTGCATTTGGACCTACTAACGCATCATTAAGATCTGTTAGTTCAAGTTTTTCTACAGCACGGCGAGTTAAAGTGTTTTTGTAAACTTTGAACTCAATGCCTGCTTCACGTAATTGCTTACGAAGTTCAGTAACTTCAGCAACATTCAAACCACGGTAGTCAACGACAACTATTGAGTTACTCGCTTGAAGTTTTTCAGCAATTTCGTCTACGACTTGTTTCTTTTGTTCAATTACGTTGCTCATCTTTACACCTCCTGTAGATTTCCTTCCGTACACTCAGACAAGGTGCAATAAAAAACCTCCATGACAATAAAGACATGGAGGTGTAGTAAGCGAACCATAACGTTTCACTAATTTATCTCACACACCTCGGTAGGAAATTAAGCTTTGCAGCACCTACTGTCTACGGTACAAATGTTATTCTTTTTAACAACATTATCTATTATAATCAGGGACTTTCAAAAAGTCAACACCGATTTATTTCCAAATTTATTAAGCAGAGAATGAAGCAGTATCAACTTTGATACCAGGGCCCATTGTTGAAGTAACAGCTACGTTCTTCATGTATGTGCCTTTTGCTGCTGCCGGCTTAGCTTTTACCATAGTTTCGAAGATTGTAGTGAAGTTTTCAACTAACTTGCTCTCTTCGAAAGATACTTTACCGATTGGTACGTGGATGTTACCAGCTTTATCAACGCGGTATTCTACTTTACCAGCTTTGATTTCGTTAACTGCTTTTTGAACATCAAATGTTACTGTACCAGTTTTAGGGTTTGGCATTAAACCTTTAGGTCCTAATACACGACCAAGTTTACCAACTTCACCCATCATGTCTGGAGTAGCTACGATTACATCGAACTCGAACCAACCTTGTTGGATTTTGTTGATGTAGTCAGCATCGCCAACGTAGTCAGCGCCTGCAGCTTCAGCTTCTTTAGCTTTTTCGCCTTTAGCGAATACTAATACACGTTGAGTTTTACCTGTACCGTTTGGTAGTACTACTGCACCACGAATTTGTTGGTCAGCTTTCTTAGGGTCAACTCCTAAACGGAATGCTACTTCTACAGTTGCATCAAATTTAGTTGTGTTTGTTTTCTTTACTAATTCAATCGCTTCTTGTACTGAATAAGTTTGTGTACGATCTACAAGCTTAGCAGCTTCAACGTACTTTTTACCTTTTTTAGCCATTTTTGTTTCCTCCTTATGTGGTTTTAACGGAATAACCTCCCACTAATAAAGGTTGCGAGCATAGGAAAACTTCCATTTCTCGCAACCTTCTAACACCCAATCAAATGGAATTAGTCTTCAACTACGATTCCCATACTGCGCGCTGTACCTTCTACCATGCGCATTGCAGATTCAACGCTAGCAGCGTTTAAGTCAGGCATTTTAGTTTCAGCAATCTCACGCACTTTGTCACGCTTGACTGTTGCAACTTTATTACGGTTTGGTTCACCAGAACCAGACTCAATACCAGCCGCTTTCTTAAGTAGTACAGCAGCAGGTGGAGTTTTCGTAATAAATGTAAATGAACGGTCTTCAAATACCGTGATTTCAACAGGAATGATAAGACCAGCTTGATCAGCTGTGCGAGCGTTAAACTCCTTACAGAAACCCATGATGTTAACACCGGCTTGACCTAATGCAGGACCAACTGGTGGCGCTGGATTTGCTTTACCTGCAGGAATTTGTAACTTAACAAGTTTAATTACTTTTTTAGCCACGAGACACACCTCCTTAAGTCCGTGATGTGGTAATAGGGCGATGCCCTCCCACTCAATGTTCTTTATATATAAAATAAAGAAATAGTTGTTTTAGTCTCTAGTTTTGAGACATACTGACTTATGAAATATTAACATTAAACTTCATGAATTGCAAGGTCTTACAGATTATATTTTTTCAATTTGTGTAAAGTCTAGCTCTACTGGCGTTTGTCTTCCGAACATATCCACATGAACCTTAACTTTGCGTTTATCTGTATCGATTTCTTCAATGGTACCTTCGAAGTTTGCAAACGGACCTTCTTGAACCAATACTGTTTCTTTTAGTTCAAAGTCAAAGTCAGCATGCTTCTCGTCCATGCCCATTTGTTTTAAGATCATTTCTACTTCTTCTGGTAGAAGAGCAGTTGGCTTTGATCCAGAACCTGCTGAACCTACAAAGCCCGTAACGCCAGGTGTATTACGAACTACATACCATGAATCATCCGTCATGATGATTTCAACTAACACGTACCCTGGAAATACTTTTTTCTTTGTAATCTTTTCTTTGTTGTTCTTAATTTCTCTTTCTTCTTCTTCAGGAACAACAACGCGGAAAATTTTATCTTGCATACCCATTGTTTCTACGCGCTTTTCTAAATTTGTTTTTACTTTATTTTCATATCCAGAATAAGTATGGACTACATACCAATTTTTCTCCATTTCTGAGGACTATACGTCCTTCCCTCCCAGCTCACTATAAAATAAGATGTCCTAATCTATTGCACAGACAACGCACTAGGAAAATAGTTGACTCCTAGCACAATCATTCTTAAAGCAAATTAAAAAACCCGTCTCCGGGCTTTTCTAAAAAAAACATAATTTAGCTTTATTATACCATGATTTAAGTCAATTTATTCAAGGGATTAAACGAATAAGTGACGAAATTCCGTAATCAACTACTACAAAAAAGAGTGTCATAAATACAACTGTAGAAATAACAGTAATTGTATAACGAGTTAGCTCATTTTTTTTAGGCCAACTTACCTTCTTCATCTCACGCCCAACATCACGCAAGAAATTTCCTACACGGTTCATGTTTGTAACCTCCAATAAATTAAAAGGGGTATTAGTCTGTGCAGATTATTGATCTACTTTGTTTCACGATGAATCGTATGTGCGTTACACGTTTTGCAAAACTTCTTCATTTCTAAACGCTCTTCGTTTTGCTGTGTGTTTTTCATAGTCGTATAGTTACGACTAGCGCATTGCACACACGCAAGTACAACTTTTTTACGCATAATGTCAACCACCTATAGAGTGATAATGTCTATAAAAAAGTATCACAGACTTTCTTAGCATGTCAATATGAGGATAGAAGGCTACATTGTGATTTCACGAATCTCGAGGTAGCGCTCTAATTTCCTCTTCACACGCTGAAGTGCATTATCGATGGATTTGACGTGGCGGTTTAACTCTTCTGAAATCTCTTGATAAGATTGACCATCTAAATAAAGAACGAGAACTTTTCGCTCAAGATCACTTAACAGTTCAGCCATCTTTAATTCAATATCATCAAACTTCTCTCGATTAATGAGCAACTCTTCTGGATTTGCTACTTTTGTCCCCGAAATAACATCCATTAAGGTTCGGTCGGACTCTTCATCATATATTGGCTTGTCCAATGATACATAAGAGTTTAATGGAATATGTTTTTGCCTTGTTGCGGTTTTAATAGCGGTGATAATTTGCCTGGTAATGCAAAGTTCAGCAAAAGCTTTAAACGAAGTTAGCTTATCTTCTCTAAAATCTCTAATTGCCTTATATAACCCTATCATACCTTCTTGTACAATATCTTCACGGTCTGCCCCAATTAAAAAATATGACCGCGCCTTTGCTCGCACAAAGTTTTTGTATTTATGAATCAAATACTCTAATGCGTCAATATCGCCTTTATGCACAAGATCGACAACTGTTTCATCCTCTTGTTGTTCGAAATGAGCATGCAGTTTTCTCCCATAATTATCGCCCATATCGATCCCCCCGACCGCACAGTAGATAGAAATATTATACAGTAGCTAATTCCGTACCGTCAATAACCTCACCGCTGTCCCCGACGCCATTTTTCGAAAATTTCGGCTACTTGATTGGAAAGTTGAATGCGTGCCGCTGGCTTTTGATTTTGAATAGACTTCACATCAAGATTAATATGTTTCTCAATTTGCTCAATTTCGTTGTACAATTCTCGAGCAGAAATTCTAAGCGCACCTTGTCCAAAGATTGCCCACTGCTCCGTAAAATCAGATGTAGCAACATGGATCTGTGTCTTTACATTGTTTAGCTCTTGAGCCAGCTTTTCAATGTACTCATCCGCTGTTTCATTTTCTCTTGTAAATACAACGTCAACCTTATGATTTTTTGCCTTCTTTTCAATTCCTTCGACCATATGAGCATCGAAGACAATAATGACACGATAGCCCATATATGCTTGATACTCTGCCATCTTTTCGATTAACAGGTCTCGAGCACTGGCTAAATCATTATCTCTAAGCTTTCTTAGGTCGGGCCACGCACCTATCATGTTATAACCATCCACCAGTAGAATATCCATTCTTATTCACCTAGAGGATGGCGTTTTCGGTAAACCTCATACATGAGAAGACTAGCTGCTACAGATGCATTTAACGATGTAACATGCCCAACCATTGGAAGCTGTACAAGGAAGTCGCATTTTTCACGAATCAAACGACTCATGCCTTTTCCTTCGCTTCCAATCACTAACGTAAGCGGCATACCTCCATCTAAGTTGCGGTAATCATCGCTTTCTTTCGCATCTGTTCCAACAATCCATACGCCTCGATCTTTTAATTCGTCAATCGTCCTTGATAGGTTTGTTACCCTTGCTACGGGAACATGTTCAATCGCTCCTGTAGAGGCCTTAGCTACAGTGGCCGTTAATCCAACTGAACGGCGCTTTGGAATAATAATACCGTGTGCGCCAACGGCATCGGCTGTTCGCATAATAGAACCTAAATTATGGGGATCTTCAAGCTCATCTAACAGAAGAAAAAACGGACTTTCATTACGTTTTTCCGCTAAGTTAAATAAATCATCTAGCTCTGCATACTGATAAGCAGCAACTTGTGCAGCTACTCCTTGATGAATACCGTCTACCATTTGCTCAATTTTCTTTTTCGGTACAAACTGCACCAATACACCATTACTTTTTGCTAACTGCGTGATTTGCCCCATAGAACCGCCTTGCGATCCTTCGGCAATCCATAGTTTGTTAATGTCGCGCCCAGACTTTAGGGCTTCTAGGACCGGATTACGTCCAATGATAAATTCATGTTCCATGATTCATTCCTCCCTCTCCTTCATCGACGAAAGAGATAGCTTTAGTAATAAGTTCCATCATTCTTTCTTCTTCACCTAAAAGATACAAATAGCCTACGACCGCTTCAAATGCCGTACTGTAGCGATACGTTTGCACATCTGTGTTTTTAGGGACTGTACCGGACTTTGCATTGCGTCCTCGGCGCAGTACACCTTCTTCTTCTTCAGTAAAAAAGTTTTCATTTTTAAAATAATATACGATTTGTGCTTGTGCTTTTGCTGATACATATTTTTTAGCTTTATTATGAAGCTGGTTAGGGCGCACTGTCCCTAACACCAGCAGGTGGCGGCGAACATGTAAATCAAACACCGCATCACCCATATAAGCAAGAGCTAAGCTATTTAGCTGTTTTACATCTAATTTACTGCTGCTCATAACACTATTATCCTCTTTTCCATCTTGTTCCTTGCGCCGTATCTTCTAAAATAATATTTTTAGCCTTTAATTCATCTCGAATTTGATCTGCTAATTGGAAATTACGATCTTTACGAGCCTGAATACGATCTTGGATCAATTGATCAATTTCTTCGTCTAGAAGTTCAGCTTCTCCAAACGTAATGCCTATTGCAGCACCTAATTCTTTAAACTCTTTAATAAAGGCTTCAATTACATCTGTAGACGTTGTTTGTTCTAATAAATACAAGTTAGCTTGCTTTGCTAGCTCGAACAGAACAGAAATGGCATTTGCTGTATTAAAATCATCATCCATCTCTTCAACAAACGTTTCGCGAAGCTCTTTTAGCTTTTCGAACCATTCCGAATCATCTTCTTGAAGATTTGTTGCTGCCTCTAGACGGTGAGTTAAGTTGCCGTAAGCTGTTTGCAGACGCTCAAGCGCTTTGCGCGTATTCTCTAAAATTTCTTCGTTATAGTTAATTGGGTGACGATAGTGAACAGATAAAATAAAGAATCGAAGTAGGGAAGGGTCATGCTTTTTAATAATGTCATGAACTAACACGAAGTTCCCTAGTGATTTAGACATCTTTTCATTATCAATATTGATATATCCGTTATGAAGCCAGTATTTCGCAAACGATTTCCCAGTGAGCGCTTCTGATTGGGCAATTTCATTTTCGTGATGAGGGAAAGCTAAATCCTGACCGCCTGCGTGTATATCAATTGTGTCACCTAAATATTTGCGTGCCATTGCCGAGCACTCGATATGCCAGCCTGGTCTGCCTTGACCCCAAGGGCTATCCCATGCGATCTCTCCATCTTTGGTTGCTTTCCAAAGAGTAAAGTCTAATGGATCTTCTTTCTTTTCGCCAACTTCGATACGAGCACCGGATTGCAATTCATCAATAGACTGATGTGATAATTTTCCGTATCCTTCAAACTTACGTGTACGATAGTATACATCACCCTCTGACTCATACGCATAACCTTTTTTCACAAGTTCATCAATGAACTCAATAATGATATCCATATTTTCAGTTACGCGCGGATGCACATCGGCATGCTTGCATCCAAGAGCTGACGTATCTTCAAAGTAAGCATCGATAAAGCGGTTTGCGATCGTTGGAACATCTTCTCCTAACTCTTTTGCTGCCTTAATTAATTTATCATCTACATCTGTGAAGTTTGAGACATACTCTACATCGTAGCCTCTAAATTCTAAATAGCGGCGCACCGTATCAAATACAATCGCAGGACGCGCATTTCCAATATGAATATAGTTATATACAGTCGGTCCGCACACGTACATTTTGACTTTGTTTTCTTCCAGCGGTACAAACGTCTCTTTTTGACGTGTTAACGTGTTATATAGCTTAATTGCCATGGTGAATCTTCCCTTCTTTTAATTCCTTTAATTGATTTTGCAGGTGTAAAATTTCTTTCTCTAGCTGTTTGAAACGCTCTGCATCTGGATCTGGCAAATCTTGATGATTCAAATCTTTTGGAATCCGGACGCCATTTTGAATGACGACTCGGCCAGGGATACCAACAACCGTTGAGTTTTCTGGGACGTCATTTAACACAACTGAACCTGCTCCAATTTTGGAGTGTGCATGAATCGTAATTGACCCTAGCACTTTAGCACCTGTTGCAATTAAGACATTGTCTTCAATCGTCGGGTGACGCTTTCCTTTTTCTTTCCCTGTTCCTCCGAGTGTTACTCCTTGATATACTGTTACATTATCTCCAATTTCGCACGTTTCCCCAATAACAATTCCCATTCCGTGGTCAATAAAAAAGCGGCGGCCAATTTTCGCACCCGGATGGATTTCAATCCCTGTGAAGAATCGGCTAATTTGTGAGATTACACGTGCCAGAAAAAACCACTTTCTTTTAAAAAGCCCGTGAGCGAATCTATGTGCCCAAATAGCATGCAACCCCGAATAGGTTAATATCACTTCAATATAACTTCTTGCTGCAGGATCTTGTTCAAATATGGCTTCAATGTCTTCCTTTAACAACTTTAGCATCATCTCACCCCAATTCCGCTATTGCTCTATCTACTCATTGATTGTATAAAAAAACGCCCCTATGTCAAATGACACAGAGACGTATATACGCGGTTCCACTCTGTTTGGATCAACAAACAATCCCAACTCTTCTCTCATAACGTGAAAGTACCCGCTTTTGCCTACTTACTTAGTAGCATTCAACAAAAGACTCAAAGGCGCACTTCAACAAGTTTTGTCATAGGTTACTTTCAGCCGGTGATAACCCTCTCTGATATGCAATGAACTTGCCTACTCTTCCTTCTCAACGATATCCATATTTGATTATTTTATCATATGGGCAAAATAGAAATTTGTTAACTATAAATGCTTTCTAGACGAGCTAAAACTGTTTCTTTCCCTAAAAGAGAAATAGCTTTTGGAAGCTCAGGACCGTGTGTTTCGCCTGTTGTTGCTACACGAATTGGCATAAATAGTTTTTTACCTTTTTGACCTGTTGCTTTTTGTACAGCTTTTGTTGCTGCCTTAATTTCATCAGCGCTGAATTCTTCTAAGGAAGAAATCTCTGCAGCAAATGCTTTTAACACTTCCGGTACTTGCTCTTCAGCAAGCACTGCTTTCGCTTCTTCACTGTAATCAATCTCTTTCTTAAAGAACATTTCAGTAAGTTCAACAATCTCAGCGCCAAAGCTCATCTGTTCTTGGTATAGAGCGACTAAGTCACGTACCCATTGTTCTGTTTCTGCATCGCGCGTTTCTTCAACTTTTCCGGCTTTCACTAAGTGAGGAACTGATAAAGCTACCACCTCGTCTAAATCCAATTGTTTCATGTATTGGTTGTTCATCCAACGTAATTTGCTTGTATCAAATAGTGCTGGAGATTTTGATAAACGAGCTGGGTCAAAGATTTCAATAAACTGTTCTTTAGAGAAGATTTCTTCTTCTCCCACAGGTGACCAGCCAAGCATTGTAATGAAATTAAACAGTGCTTCTGGCAAGTAGCCTAATTCTTTATATTGCTCAATAAACTGAATGATTGACTCATCACGTTTACTTAGCTTACGGCGATTTTCGTTTACGATTAATGTCATATGACCAAATACAGGAGGCGTCCAGCCCAAAGCTTCATACACAAGAATTTGCTTCGGTGTATTAGAAATATGGTCATCTCCGCGTAGAACATGCGTCATCTTCATTAGATAATCATCAATGGCTACAGCGTAGTTATATGTTGGTGTACCGTCTTTTTTCACAATAACGAAGTCACCAATGCCTTCAGACTCAAATGATACTTCATCTTTGACAATATCATTCCACTTAATTTCTGTGTTGCTAGGAACACGGAAGCGAATGCTTGGCTCACGGCCTTCTGCTTCTAGTTCAGCACGCTGTTCAGCTGTTAAGTTACGGCACTTACCTGAATAGCGCGGCATTTGACTGTTCGCCTGTTGTTCTTCACGCTCTTTCTCAAGCTCTTCTGACGTACAGTAACAGTGATAAGCTAATCCTTTTTCAAGAAGTTCTTCCGTATATTTTTGATAGATTTCCGTACGTTCAGACTGGCGGTAAGGACCGTACTCGCCGCCTACGTCGATACTCTCATCCCATTCAATACCTAACCATTTTAAATAGCGCAGCTGACTTTCTTCTCCGCCTTCGATATTACGCTTTTGATCTGTATCTTCAATACGGATAATAAATTTACCGTTTTGATTTCGTGCAAATAAATAATTAAATAGTGCTGTTCTTGCATTCCCTATATGAAGATGTCCAGTTGGACTCGGGGCATAACGAACTCTTACTTCGCTTGACATAACTAAGATGACCTCCAATTTAATATTACTTATAGTATGTATTTATATGTTTTAGACATGTTCTAATTTTATCACCAAATAGGTATCTGTCAAAGTCAACTGTTTTTATTTTTGATAAACTAAAACGGCTGCTTGGGCGGCAATTCCTTCCTCACGTCCCGTAAAGCCTAACTTTTCTGTTGTTGTTGCCTTGACGTTAATTTGAGAAATGCTTGCTTCTAACAGCTGCGCAATACGCTCTCTCATTGGTTCAATGTAAGGAGCCATTTTAGGTTTTTGCGCGATAATGGTGCAATCTACATTGCTTAATTCATAACCTTCATCTTTTAGCAATTTCCATACGTGTTGAAGAAGCTTTGCTGAATCAGCATCTTTAAATTCAGGGTCTGTATCCGGAAAATGCTTTCCGATATCTCCTTTAGCCGCCGCTCCTAATAAGGCATCTGCGATTGTATGTAACAGCACATCTGCATCTGAATGGCCTAATAACCCTTTTTCATACGGAATTTCTAAACCGCCGATGATTAAAGGTCTTCCTTCTGCAAATTCATGTACGTCGAAACCTTGTCCTACTCGAATGTTCATTTTTCCACTCCTTCAGTCCTGTTTAGCTTTGTTAATATAGCTTCTGCATATAACAAATCTTCTGGTGTTGTTAGTTTTATATTATCGTAATTTCCCTCTACAATCGATACTTTTTGCCCCGCTTTTTCTACTAAGCTTGCATCATCGGTGCCTAAGTATTCATTTGTTTTTGCTTTTTCGTGTGCATCCATTACTACATCAAAAAGAAAAGCCTGCGGCGTTTGAATAGCCCACAAGCTAGAGCGCTCAACTGTTTCAATGACAGTACCCTGTTCCACACGCTTAATTGTGTCTTTTACTGGAACAGCCAGCACAGCAGCCTTATCACTAGCAGCTTTTTCTACTAACTCATGGATTGTGTTTTGTTGAACAAATGGACGAGCGCCATCATGAATTAATACCATCTGAGCATGCTTTAAACTTTTAAGACCGTTATAAACGCTATGTTGACGTTCATCGCCTCCAACTGTCAAAGATTGAACCTTTTGAATTGGATATTCGATTAATAACTCTTCAAAAATCTGCACTTCTTTTTCGTTTACGACTAGTACAATTCCACTGCACCAAGGATCTTGTTCGAATTTTTGCAGCGTATGAATGATAAGCGGAACGTTTTGAATAGTTAAAAATTGTTTGTTCCGCCCCGCTTTCATTCGCTTCCCCTGACCTGCAGCTAACACGATAATTTCATACTTCATAGGTATACTCCCTTTACCTGTTACGTCACAGTGCTTTTTCTAATAACTTGGGTTTCGCAAAAATCATACGGCCTGCTGAGGTTTGGAGTACGCTCGTCACCAGTACATCAATTTGCTTTCCAATATAATTTCTTCCTTCTTCTACCACAATCATTGTACCGTCATCAAGATAGGCAATACCTTGATTATGCTCTTTACCGTCTTTTATAACCAATACGTTCATTTCTTCTCCTGGAAGTACAATTGGCTTGACGGCATTTGCTAAGTCATTGATATTTAAAACGCCAACATTTTGAAGTTCACATACTTTATTTAAATTAAAATCGTTTGTCACGACCAAACCGGAAGTCAGCTTTGCCAATTTAACCAGCTTGCTGTCTACTTCTTGAATGTCTTCGAAATCGCCTTCATAAATTTCTACCTTCATTGCCAGTTCTTTTTGAATACGGTTTAGAATATCTAGACCTCGTCTACCTCTGTTTCGTTTTAGAACATCCGACGAATCAGCAATATGCTGAAGTTCCTCAAGCACAAAGCGCGGAATAACAATCGTTCCGTCTAAAAATCCTGTTTGACAAATATCTGCGATACGGCCGTCAATAATAACGCTTGTATCTAAAATCTTAAGAGACTTTAATGATTCTTCGTTATCTGTTTCTTCTTCTTGGCCTTTTTTCTTCCCAATTCGAGCCGGCATCGAAAACACGCTTACAAGCTCATCACGTTTTTTAAACCCGACTTGAAACCCTAAGTAACCTAAAAGAATACTTAGAAAGATTGGTAAAATGGTACTTACTACTTGAAGTTGAATTCTGCCTAAAAAAGCTCCGACCAAGTAGGCCACAATAAGCCCTAAAATCAATCCTAAGCTCCCAAAAAGCACATCCGTTACAGGCGCCTTCAGTAACGCCTCTTCCACTCGGCGAATTAATTCAACTATATAATCAACAATCCAAAACGTGACAAGGAAAAACAAAATGGCTCCCAGTATTGCATCGACGTAAGGCTTTTCTAGAAATGCTACATCTTGCAGATTTAATAATTGAATAAGTTCAGGTATAAAAAAGACGCCCAATGTACCACCTGTAATAATAAAAAATAACTGTACAAAACGTTTTAACACGCCTTCACCTCCCTTTATCATTATAAACAGTTTACAATGATTGAAACCTGTTATTTAACCAAAAAACAGAATTTGTAAACAAACTGTCACTTTTTTTGTATTTTCACAATATCTTAATGAATCAAACATTTAATGTCAATTAATATCCTATAGCTGACGGTTTGTAAGATGCTGCTCTTTTAGTCTTTTCAGTCCTTCTCTGATTTTCCTTGCTCGAATTTCACCGATGCCTTCTACCTCATCCAATTCTTCTACCGACGCATCTGCTATCGTTTTTAAATCCCCTAATTCATCAATGAGATTTTCAATAATAATCGATGGAAGTCTTGGAATTTTATGAAGCATTCGATACCCTCTAGGAATAACGCTGTCTTCAAAGCTTGTATACATGGGATATCCCATTAAGCGAAGGAGCGTTTGGTCATCGAGAAGAACATTATTTGACGGCTGCTGCATGCGTTCAATTACTCGGTAAGGGTCAAAGCTGAGGTCATACATATAATCTTTGATTAATAAAGTTGCTTCTTCCTCTAAGTGGGAAAGTAATTCATTCATTTGGAGACGGATTAGTCTTCCTTCTGTTCCTAACTCGCTAATATAGCTCAAAATTTCATTTTTAATACGCAGAACCATTTCTGTACGATGAAGCGACTGCAGCACATCTGTATGAGTTACTTGCTCTTCAAACTCTAATGCACTGAGACTTGTAATCGATTCGTCTAATACCGCCTTGTACTTTTCAAGTGTCCCAAGCGCTTGATTCGCTTTTGCTAAAATAACACTAATGTCTTTCAATACATACTGCAGAGACCCTTTGTAAAGCGTAATCACATTTCGTCTTTGTGAAATAGCTATCACCAATACACCTGACTGCTTAGCTACGCGTTCTGCTGTACGGTGACGCATTCCTGTCTGTGAAGAAGGAGTAGAGGGATCTGGCATGAGCTGAGCATTAGCAAATAATATCTTGCTTCCGCTGTCGTTTAAAATAAGCGCTCCATCCATTTTGGCTAACTCGTATAAGTGCGCAGGTGTAAATGCACAATTAATCGAAAATCCCCCATCCACCATCTTTTTGACTTGTTCATTGTAGCCCATAACAATTAAGCCGCCCGTCTTTGCCCGCAAGACGTTATCGATACCGTCACGAATAGGGGTTCCTGGTGCTACAAACTGCAGAATTTCTGATATTTGTTTTTGACTAACTGTTGTTTTTTCTCCTTCCACTGCTTATCCTCCTAATGTATATTGCAGAGCCTCCGCTACTGTTGATACCCCAATCACATCAATACCATCTGGGACTTTCCATCCTCCTAAATTCTTCTCGGGGATAATAATTCGTTGAAACCCTAATTTTACCGCTTCTTGAACGCGCTGTTCAATTCTAGACACTCGGCGTACTTCACCTGTTAATCCTACCTCTCCTACAATAACATCTGTAGCGCTAGAAGCAGCATCTCTGAAGCTTGAAGCAATGCTAACGGCTACAGCTAAATCGATTGCTGGTTCATCTAATTTCACTCCACCTGCTACTTTTAAATACGCATCTTGATTCTGCAGCAGCATTCCTACACGCTTTTCTAAGACAGCCATGATAAGCGAAACGCGATTATGATCTACTCCCGTAGCCATTCTTCTAGGGTTTCCAAAGCTCGTTGGACTAATTAGCGCCTGCAGCTCTACTAATACCGGTCTTGTCCCTTCCATTGAAGCGACAACAACCGACCCTGCTGCTCCCTGAGACCGTTCTTCTAGAAAGATTTCAGATGGATTCAATACTTCTTCTAGCCCACTTTCTTTCATTTCAAAAATGCCCATTTCATTTGTAGATCCAAATCGGTTCTTAACCGCTCTTAATATACGATACGTATGATGGCGCTCTCCTTCAAAATAAAGAACCGTATCCACCATATGTTCAAGAAGTCTTGGTCCTGCAATGGCTCCTTCTTTCGTTACATGACCCACAATAAAGATGGCAATTCCATTCGTTTTAGCAACACGCATTAGTTCAGCCGTACACTCTCGCACCTGTGAGACGCTTCCTGGCGCTGATGTCACATCAGCATGGTAAATGGTTTGAATTGAATCAATCACCACAAAATCAGGCTGCATGCTTGAGATGGCCTCTAGTATTAATTCTAAGTTTGTTTCTGCATGAACATAAAGCTCTTCAGCTTTTACACCTAGCCTGTCCGCTCTTAACTTCGTTTGTTTGGTTGATTCCTCTCCTGAAATATATAGTACTTTATTTTGTTTCATTGCTAACTGCGCGGAGGTTTGCAAAAGTAAAGTAGACTTTCCGATACCCGGATCTCCCCCTATTAAAACGAGTGAGCCTCTGACAATACCTCCACCTAATACACGATTTAACTCTGCAGAAGGTGTAAAAATTCGTGGTTCTGTTGTAGATTCAATCGCTGTAATTGACTGAGGTTTTTGGACTTTAGAAGCAGTAGCTCCGGAAAAAGCTCCTCGGCGTGATGATTTCGTTTCTTCCATTTCTTCTACCATAGAATTCCAGCTTCCGCATCCGGGACATTTCCCCATCCATTTTGCTGATTCATATCCGCAGTGCTGACATGCAAATTTTGTTTTTCGTTTCGCCATTATGTTATCAATCTCTCCGTTCATTCAATCGATTTCTATCTCTATTGTACACTATTTCCTAAGCTAAAATAAAAAGGGAGGCATACGTGTTTTTTCGTATGCCTCGTCTTGGTTTGAGTAAATTTAGCTGATGCTGCTTGGAGCGGAGGATTTAACAACAAATTCTCCTTTGTCTACATCTAGCGTCACTTTCTGACCTTTTTGAACAACCCCTTTTAGCAGCTCTTCAGATAAACGGTCTTCAATATGTTTTTGAATTGCTCTACGAAGTGGACGAGCACCGTATTCTGGATCAAAACCTTCCTCTGCAATCTTATCAATTGCCTCTTTTGTTAATTCAAGATCAATTTCTTGCTCTTTTAAGCGTTTTGTTAACTGATCTGCCATTAATTTAACGATTTCAGCTAAGTGAGGTTTCTCTAATGAATGGAAGACGATAATTTCATCGATACGGTTTAGGAACTCCGGACGGAACGCGCGCTTCATTTCCGCCATTACTTTTCCTTTCATATCTTTGTAGTCTTGCCCTTCTGCTTCAACTGTGAACCCTAAGTGCTTGCTTCGTTTTAATGTATCAGCACCTACGTTTGATGTCATAATTAAAATCGTATTACGGAAATCAACTGTACGGCCTTTTGAATCTGTTAAGCGTCCATCTTCTAACACTTGTAATAAAATGTTAAATACATCCGGATGCGCTTTTTCAATTTCGTCTAAAAGAACAACTGAGTAAGGTTTTCTTCTTACTTTTTCCGTTAACTGGCCACCTTCTTCGTATCCAACATATCCTGGAGGTGAACCTACTAATCGGGAAGTAGAATGTTTCTCCATGTACTCAGACATATCGATACGAATCATTGCATCTTCATCGCCAAAGATTGACTCCGCTAATGCACGTGCAAGCTCTGTTTTACCAACCCCTGTTGGTCCTAAGAAAATGAATGAACCAATTGGACGTTTTGGATCTTTCAAGCCTGCTCTAGCACGGCGCACAGCTTTTGCAACTGCTTTTACCGCTTCTTCTTGCCCAATTACACGAGAGTGAAGAATCTCTTCCATGTTCAGCAGTCTTTCTGTCTCTTCCTGTGCCAGCTTAGAGACCGGTACACCCGTCCAGCTAGATACCACCATCGCAATATCTTCTACGGTTACAGCTGAGTTTTCTTTACCTTGCTGCTCTTTCCAAATTTTCTTTGTGTCTTCTAATTCTTCGCGTAGGCGTTGCTCTGTATCGCGTAAAGATGCTGCTTTTTCAAATTCTTGACTTTGAACAGACGCATCTTTTTCATTGCGTACTGATTCTAATTTTTGCTCTAATTCCTTTAAATTTGGCGGCGTTGTAAATGAACGTAAACGCACTTTTGAACCAGCTTCATCAATTAAATCGATTGCTTTATCCGGTAAGAAACGATCTGAAATGTAGCGATCTGATAGTTTCACCGCTTGCTCGATTGCCTCATCAGAAATAGATACTCGGTGATGCGCTTCATAACGGTCACGAAGCCCTTTTAAGATTTGAATAGACTCTTCCAACGTTGGTTCATCCACTTGAATTGGCTGGAAGCGACGCTCTAGCGCTGCATCTTTTTCAATGTATTTTCTGTATTCATCTAAAGTCGTAGCACCGATACACTGAAGTTCTCCACGAGCAAGAGACGGTTTTAAAATATTAGAAGCATCGATAGCACCTTCTGCGCCACCAGCGCCAATTAATGTGTGTAACTCATCGATAAAGAGAATGATATTACCTGCTTGACGAATTTCATCCATTACTTTCTTCAGGCGATCTTCAAATTCTCCACGGTATTTTGTACCAGCAACGACCGTTCCCATATCCAAAGTCATAACGCGTTTATCGCGTAAAATTTCTGGGACTTCATTGTTGACGATTTGCTGAGCCAAACCTTCAGCGATTGCCGTTTTACCGACACCTGGCTCCCCAATTAATACAGGATTGTTTTTTGTACGTCGGCTTAACACTTCAATAACACGCTGAATTTCTTTCCCACGTCCGATAACAGGGTCTAAGCTTCCTTCACGCGCTACAACTGTTAAATCGCGTGCTAAGCTGTCTAGCGTAGGTGTATTGGCATTTGAAGAGCCTCCGCCTTGATGGCTTGAAGCAGCTTCATTGCTACCTAATAGATGAAGCACTTGCTGACGAGCTTTATTTAAGCTGACACCTAGATTATTTAAAACGCGTGCTGCAACGCCTTCACCTTCACGAATTAAGCCTAGTAAGATATGTTCTGTTCCTACATAAGAATGACCAAGCTTTCGGGCTTCATCCATTGAAAGTTCAATGACTTTTTTCGCTCGAGGTGTATAATGAATAGTCTGCGTTAATTCTTGGCCTCTGCCAATTAATGCTTCCACTTCTTTTTGAATTTTTTCAGTGCTTAGGCCTAGAGCAGAAAGAGCTTTTGCTGCAATTCCTTCACCTTCACGAACGATACCTAATAAAATATGCTCCGTTCCAATGTTGTTGTGACCTAGGCGTAGTGCTTCTTCCTGTGCTAAAGCTAATACTTTTTGTGCGCGCTCTGTAAATCTACCAAACATCATATAATCGTCACCCTCCACGTTTAATTTGTGTTTTTATTTATAGTGAGACGTTCTCGAATTAAGGTGGCTCTTTTAATGTCACGTTCTTGAGGCTTTAGGGGCCCTCCCGAATACTTCTGTAAAAAGCCTGGCTGCGTCATAATGATAAGTTCATTCAATATATTTTGACTCAGTCCTTTTATATACCCTAAATCGATTCCTAATCGAACATCTGATAAACATTGTGAAGCTTCTTTTGACTCAATAATACGGCTATTGGCCAATACTCCATATGAACGATACACTCGATCTTCTAACTCTACATGAGATGTTTTAAACAGCGCGTCTCGTGCAGAGTGCTCTTGTGTAATTAACTGCTGTACGACACTATTTAAATCTGCCACAATATCTTCTTCAGATTTCCCTAAGGTTATCTGATTAGAAATTTGAAAGATATTCCCTAAAGCTTCGCTACCTTCTCCATAAATTCCTCTCACCACTAAACCGAGCTGGTTAATAGCGGGAATAATACGATGAATTTGACGGGTCATCACTAAAGCCGGCAGATGCATCATCACGGATGCACGTAGCCCAGTACCCACATTTGTGGGACAGCTGGTTAAATACCCTCTATTTTCATCAAACGCATAATCTACGTATTTCTCAATCCAATTATCTACTTTATTCGCTGTGCTTAAAGCTTCAGATAATTGAAGGCCTGGAAATAAACATTGTATGCGTAAATGATCTTCTTCATTAACCATAATACTCAAATCTTCTTTTTCTGATAAAAAACAAGCTCCGTTGTTATCTCCTTCAGCCAAGTTAGGACTGATAAGATGCTTTTCAACCAACACTTGCTTTTGAAGAGGCTGTAATTCGTTCATCTTTAGTAAATGCAAATTCCACTGATTGGTGTTCTCACTTTTTTGAAAAACTTGCTCGAATACTCGAACCACTTCAACTGCTTGTTCTTTAGAAAAGAGAGTTGGAAAAAGATAATGAGTTAAATTTCGAGCCAGCCTGATTCGACTGCTTAGAACAATATCTGAATTCGAAGCTTCTTGACGCATCCAAGAGCTAACAGGCTGGGAAAAGAACAAATCCTGGGACATGAATTACGCTTCCTCCTCTCTCGATTCGTTCATCTTCTTTTCTAGTAATCGAATGTGATCTCGGAGTTCGGCAGCTTTCTCAAACTCCTCTTTTTCGATATACTCTTTTAAGTTCAATCTTAATGCCTGTAATTCCTTTTTTAAATGAAGATTACTTGCAATTCTTGCTGGTATTTTTCCGTGATGCAGATAATTACCTCCATGCAGCCTCTTCAAGAAAGGAATAAGAGGTCGCTCAAATGTTTTGTAGCAATCTGCACATCCAAACCTGCCGATTTTAGCAAATTTTTGATATGTCATGCCACAAGTAGGACAAGAAAGAACCTCCTGACTTTGTTGCTTATAATTTTCAGTTACTGCCGGATCTAGGTTAAGTAGGCCAGCTAGTAAGTTATTGATTGAAAAACCTTGCTGATTTGAAAAAGAAAATGCATCTCCATTTTCTGAAGCGCATTGTTCACATACATGCATCTCCGTCTTTTCACCATTAATGATTTTTGTGAAGTGAAGAGTTGCAGGTCTCGTTTCACATTGCTGACAAATCATCCTGTCATCACTCCCTGTTCTAAATAAAATAGATCATGAGCTTATCGGTAGCGTAATGAATTAAGCATTGCTTTTAAAAGATTGGCCCTTAGCTCATCACGATAAGGAAGTTCAATATTAATAACTGAACGATTGATAACACTCAACATGATTTTTGCTTCTCGTTCTGTGATGACTTTTTCTTCAACTAACCTAATAATGACGTTTTCAGCGCTTACTTGTGAAATTTCATTTTGAATCATCTCAATTACTTGCTGAAACAAATCCGCTGCATCATGCATTTTTACTTTTGCAATACGAATAAAGCCGCCGCCGCCTCGCTTACTTTCTACAAGATAACCTCTTTCAACTGTAAAACGGGTATTGATAACGTAATTAATTTGCGACGGAACGCATTGAAATTTATCAGCAATCTCACTGCGCCTTATTTCAACAATTTCTCTTTCACTTAATTCAAGTACTTGTTTTAAATACTGTTCGATAATGTCAGAGATATTTGGCACGCTGCCCCCTCCTTCTGACTTTGACTATATTTGACCTTAATTTAAATATAAAAGGAAACGAAAAAATTTTCAACTATGTACTATTAAAGTTTATTCTTTACTTTTATCGTTGCCACTAAAATTTATTTCAAAACCTGCAAATCGTGAATTTTATTGTTCTCACTATACTTTTTCATAAAACAAATAAATTGTAAACAAAAAAGGACTAGCTAAAATAGCTAGTCCTTTTTCAGGTGCCTGGCAACGTCCTACTCTCACAGGGACAAAGTCCCAACTACCATTGGCGCTAAAGAGCTTAACTTCCGTGTTCGGTATGGGAACGGGTGTGACCTCTTCGCTATCGCCACCAGACATATTACATTATACATGATTTTCAAAAGAAAGCAAGACTTTTTTGAAAGAGTTTTGTTCTCTCAAAACTAGGTAACAGTTTGCTGAGTAAAGCTTACGCTTTTAAAAGTTTGGTTAAGTCCTCGATCGATTAGTATCAGTCAGCTACACATGTCGCCACGCTTCCACCTCTGACCTATCAACCTGATCATCTTTCAGGGATCTTACTAGCTTGCGCTATGGGAAATCTCAT